>CAYQDP010000038.1:0-12901 GCA_964416235.1 uncultured Flavobacteriaceae bacterium
TTACAGCCGAAACTCCAATTAAATACGACCGTAAGAAGCTAAAAGACGATACGCTTTTAACGCTCTATAAAAACATATTAAAACCCCGCATGATTGAGGAGAAAATGCTCCTTCTTTTACGTCAGGGTAAAATTGCAAAATGGTTCAGTGGCATCGGACAGGAAGCTATTTCTGTAGGAGTGGCCAGTGCCTTAAATAGTGATGAGTACATCCTCCCAATGCATCGTAATCTCGGTGTATTTACAACCCGTCAAATTCCGCTTAACCGTTTGTTTTCTCAGTTTCAGGGTAAGCCGGGTGGCTTTACCCAAGGTCGCGACCGCTCTTTCCACTTCGGAACGCAGGAGTTTAAAATTGTGGGAATGATTTCTCATTTAGGTCCGCAAATGGGCGTAGCTGATGGAATTGCTTTAGCTAATAAATTAAAACAAGATAAAAAGGTAACAGTTGTTTTTAGCGGAGATGGTGGAGCCAGTGAAGGTGATTTCCATGAAAGTATTAATACAGCTGCTGTTTGGGATTTGCCTGTAATCTTTGTGATTGAAAATAACGGTTACGGATTAAGTACACCAAGCAACGAACAATTCCGTTGTAAATCATTTGCCGATAAAGCTATTGGTTACGGTATTGAAGGTGTAACCGTAGATGGAAATAATGTGGTGAAAGTGTATGAAACGGTGAAGCAATTAGCTGAATCGATTCGTGAAACACCTCGTCCGATAATTTTAGAATGTATTACGTTCCGTATGCGCGGACATGAAGAAGCGAGCGGAACAAAATATGTACCGAAAGAATTGTTTGATGTGTGGGGTAAAAAAGATCCGGTAAATAACTATGAAAGATTCTTAATTACCGAAGGTGTATTAAGCGAAGAAAATATCGAATCCATTCGTGCAGATATTAAAAAAGAAATTGATAACGGTCTGGAGATTGCTTTCGCTGAAAGTAATCCGGCTCCTGATACACAAAAGGAATTATCTGAAATATTTAAACCTTATTCAACAACTGATACTTCCGATACAAATGGCTCTAAAACAAACAAACGTTTAATTGATGCCGTTTCTGATGGGATGCGTTTAGCTATGCGTAAACATCCTAATCTTGTTTTAATGGGACAAGACATTGCGGAGTACGGCGGTGTATTTAAGATTACTGAAGGTTTTGTAGAGGAGTTTGGTAAAGGAAGAGTAAGGAACACACCGTTATGTGAAAGCGCCATTTTAGGAACAGGCTTTGGTTTATCCATCAACGGTCATAAAGCGATGGTAGAAATGCAGTTCGCTGATTTCGTTAGTGAGGGAATTACTCAAATCGTTAATAATTTAGCGAAGAGTCATTATCGTTGGGGACAAAACGCAGATGTAGTTGTGCGAATGCCAACAGGCGGTGCTGTTGCAGCCGGACCATTCCACAGTCAGAGTAATGAAGCATGGTTCTTCAAAACTCCGGGATTAAAAATTGCGTATCCGGCATTTCCGGTGGATGCAAAAGGTTTGTTATTGACAGCATTTGAAGATCCGAATCCTGTCATGTTCTTTGAGCATAAAGCATTATACAGAAGTATAACAGAAGATGTTCCGGATGATTATTATACAATTCCATTCGGACAAGCAAAAGTATTACGTCATGGAAAAGATGTTACCATTGTTACGTATGGTTTAGGTGTACATTGGGCATTGGAAGCGTTGGATGAATTCAGTGATATTAGTGCCGACTTAATTGACTTAAGAACATTAGCACCATTAGATACCAATACAATTTATGAATCCGTTCGTAAAACAGGTAAAGTTTTAGTGTTGCATGAAGATACTTTAACCGGTGGAATAGGAGGAGAGATTGCTGCCTTGATAACTGAAAATTGTTTCGAATATCTGGATGCGCCTGTGATGCGTGAAGGAAGTTTAGATACTCCGGTACCAATGAATGTTGACTTAGAATGGAACTTTTTACCTAAAGATCGTTTCAAAAAGAAACTTCAGGATTTGTGGAACTATTAAAAAAAGCCCTCGATTTTCGAGGGCTTTTTTATTTTGTTTTATGTTTGGTCCCCGAGCTTGTCGAGGGGCCGTATTTATTTAATTCTGCAATAGCTCCTTCATCTTTTTATAAATAAATTCTGCAGCAAATTTCGGATTTAACCTGTAAAGAAAATCCATAAAGCTTGAATCAGAGCCCACCATAACGCGGTATTTATTTTTCTCCATTCCTTCAATTATTATTTCAGCAGCTTTAGGCGCAGGCAATGGTTTAAACTTTTGTTCTTGCTCTTTCGATGCACTTGGCATTTTTAGTCCTGAGTTATTCGCAATGTTAGTTCCAATAGCACCCGGAAAAATCAAAGTGACTCTTACGTTTGTATCTAATAATTCTGAACGTAATCCTTCCGTTAAAAGCTTTACGGCAGCTTTAGTTGCGCCATAGATGCTTTGTCCGGGTACGGGTAAAAAACCTCCCATACTTGAAATGTTTACAATATGAGCTTCGGGTCGTTTTAATAAATGAGGCAAAAAACTTTTGGTCATATAAAGTAAACCGTAAAAATTAATGTTTACGACACGTTCAATTGATGCGTAATCCAAATCATTCACTTTTACAAAAGGCTGAATAATGCCGGCGTTATTGATAATGCCGTCTATTTGCCCGTGTGCCTTTATAATTTGTTCAGGCAACGCTTCAACTACGGATTTATCCGTGATATTTACAACATGTGTTGATAATCGGTTTGCATTTGCACCAGCCAGAGATTTTGTTTCATTTAAATAATCTTCCCTTATATCAATGGCGGCTACTCGTGCTCCTTTTTTTAATAAAAGCAATACTAATTCTCTTCCCATTCCATTACCTCCACCTGTTACCAAAATGGTTTTATTGTTTACAATCATAAGTCAATTATTATAAAACTAAAGGTACAGATATATGGGCTTTGTAAAAAATGACAGTCATCATTTAAGCAGGGGATAAAAGTGATTTTTATCTTTTTAAGTTTTCATTATTTTGAGTCTTTGAATAACAGCACTGCTTTTTTAGAAAAAATCCATGAAAAGAGTTTTGGAGCATTAACTCTGCAGCGCATACGCCACTCAATGAAAAAGGCAGAGCCCAAGGTTAATCCTCCAATTAAGATAACAGCACTGTTTAGTCCGAAAGCGTCAGCAATTATTCCGGTTAAAATCGCCCCAATTGCGTAACCCAAATCTCTCCATAATCTGAATACACCAAGACTTTTTGGTCTGTCAAGCGGATGTGTGTTTTCAGCTACAGTAGCTAAAAAAGTGGGATACGCCATCGCAGTTCCCCATCCGAGTAGAGAAGAAAGTAAAATGTAATGCAACATAGAACTAGCAAACACCAATAGCAATAATGCGAGTCCTTGTAAAAACATACCCCAAAACAGCATGCTTTTTTTGCAGAAGAAATCACTCATTTTACCGGTAACTAATTGTCCGATGCCCCACACGGCCGGATAAATTGCCGTTATCAATCCTATTTGTGCAATGGAGAATCCTTTTTCTGCTAAAATAATTGGTAACAATCCCCAGGTCATCCCATCATTTAAATTATTGATAAGTCCGGCTTGTGTTACAGAGCCAAGGTTTCTGTCAAATAAAGTCGTATCCCAAAACACATTTTTTAAGCGTGCTATTTTGTTATCGGCTGCTTCTTTTGCAACGTGATGTTTTGTGTCTTTAATGAAGAGAATGGAAAACAGTAAACCTAAAACCGATAAACCAATACCGAGGTAAAAAGGGTAGGGGCGAAGACCGTAATGTGAAGCTATCCAACCGCTAGCAAAGGCTACTATTGCCACTGAAATATAACCGGCAAATTCATTTAATCCCATGGCAAGTCCTCTGCTTTTTTCTCCCACTAAATCAATCTTCATCACCACTGTGCTGCTCCATGTTAATCCTTGGTTAATACCTAATAATATATTGGCAGCAATAATCCAATTCCAGCTATTGCTTAGCATTAAAATAAAAGGAACAGGCAAAGCGAAAATCCAACCAATGATCAGTAAATTTTTTCGTCCTAATTTATTCGCCAAGGTACCTGTAAAGTAGTTTGTGAGTGCTTTTACTACACCGAAGACAATAATAAATGAAAGAATAGCAGTCTTAGCGGCAATATGAAACTCCGCTTCTGCAATTTGCGGAAGTATGGAGCGTTCTAATCCCACCATGCCGCCCACAAAAGCATTCACGACAATCAGTAAAATAAATTGCTTGAGGTTTTCTTTTAGTCCGAGTTGTACGTTTTGCATGGCTGTAATTCCATAACAAAATTACAGCAGCCTTTAGCGGAACTACTTATCATATGATAAGAAATTACTTTTGTGCTCTTATGCGACTAAGACTTACGGGAGTAATTCCCAGATAGGAAGCAATGTATTTGAGAGGTACGCGCTTTATTACATTCGGAGCTTCTTTTAAGAGAGCATTATAACGCTCTTCCGCAGTGTGAAACTGTATACTTTCAATACGGTTAATTGTTTCAACGTGTGCTGCCTCAAAAGCACGCGCAAACACTCTTTCAAGCTCAGGGTGTTTAGTATACAGTTTAAATAATTGATTGGCGTCGATGGCAATGAAATCAGAATCTTCTAATACTTGAATGCCTTTTTTACTCGGACGTCCTGTAAATAAACTTTCAAAGCGAACTACAATGTTATTTTCAAACGAAAAACTTTCAGTGATATCAATCTCGTTTTTGAAATAATAAATTCTGGCTAAACCTTTCTTTAAAAAATAAATTGTTTTACAAGTGTGACCAATTGGTTGTACATCACTATTCTTTTTAAAATGCAATTCTTTACACACACCGGTTAAAGCTTCTTTTGAGGCTTTACTCAAAGGCATTACGGTATTTAAATATTTAATCAGACTTTGCATTTACTTTTTTATCAGCGGACTAATCACCCTAACAAATTCTTCAGACCAGCTTCCCCAGTTCAAGCGCTCATCGTATTCTTTACGGGTACTGATTCTAAGGGCTTCAAATGTACCGGGTGTGTCTAACACTTCTTTTATTTTATTGGCGTAAGCCAATCCTTTATCGTTATAATCGATTAAATAACCGTTTTTCCCTTCAGTAATATGTCCGCCAACCCCGCCGGTATTAGCCGACAAGACAGGAAGCGCGTAAGCTCCGGCTTCACAAAACACGATTGGCGTACAATCAAAACGTGTTGGTAAAATAAAAAAATGATGATTTAAGAATAATTCATCGAGCTGTTTTCTTCCCTCAGCGGTGTTTTTATTTACGAATGGAATAATGGTCAATCTATCATTGTTGATCGGTTCGGGTGGGGTACATCCGCAAACCGTTAGTTTAGCGTCTACCCCCATTTTAACTAACTCATTCAACGCATTCACGGCAATGTCGGCACCTTTATTCTCCCAATAAGTTCCTACCAACAGTAAATTACAAGTTCCGTTCTTTTTATGTTTAAATACAAATTCAGAAGAAGGTAATTCATCCATGTTAGCTCCGAATGGAATAACTGCAATTTGCTTATCAGGTAAACCATACCTTTCTTTTGCAAGATTAGCAGCCCAGGGCGATGAAAACACCGTGAGAGCGCTTCCTAACATGGCGTGTTTATCAGTGTTAATGCTCTGCTGCTCGCTGAACTTCCATAGTTTTTTAAATATGCTGTGATAATTAATAGTGCCTGCAATAGTGCGGTCAACCACCAATACTTTAGGAATGGATGTTTTTATGTAACCAATATAGGCTACACCCGCAGGAGAAACAATTAAATCGTAGTTTTTGCCTTTTAGTTTTTCGCCAAATAACCGTCCGCACGCTTTTGCATATAAAGTAGAGTGACGGTAATCGAAACGCTTGCCAACCAATAATGAAAGCGCATGAATGATTTTACAAAAGAAAACTGTAAAGCGAGGTTCAGCAGGACCTAATAAATCAACTTCCTTAAACTGAGTTTGCAAACTTTTCCAGATATAATGATCAGTACCGCTCCACGAATGTTTGTTGTGCGGGTCGGTAACTGTTATGTAAGCAATTTTATAGGGAAGCATGCAGCTTTAAAACTGCATTAAATATAGGTAAAATTAGCCGTAAAAAGGTGAGAGGCTTAGCAATTATTTCGACGTTTTACGATATGGATGTCTTTGATGATTTCTTGTTTCGTTAATACGTCTTCAGGATGATCTTCATACCAAAAATCAATAATCTCTTCACCATTAAATTTGATAATCGTTGAATACTCTCTTTTAAAATAGCCACCTTTGAAATAAGTAAACAAGGCGATGTTTTTTCCAATTCCAAAATAAACCATCTGATTTTTTGGTAAAGAATTACCGATCAATAACACGGTAGGAACCGAATCTTTTTTAACAGGGTCGTAAACGTTCTTTATAACCTGATCATGAAAATCAGTAATGTTACCCGCGTTCCATTCCTCTCCAGGATTAGCCATATCGTTAATACATTTAAAATTTTTGGTGAGAAGAAAAACCTTGATGAAAGTGGGGATTTGTTTCACATCATTTATCTCTGCTAAATTTTCCTTATCTAATTCGGCGAGCAAAGTGAACTTGTTTTTTTTAGCGATAATTAAAGCCGTGTCAATTTTATAGATTCCGTTTTCTTTACTTACGCTACTTAAATATTCCTTATTGTCGGAATCAATGCTTGTTTGATTATGGTTGCCCGACAAATTATTGCATTGGTTGAATAACAAAATTATGCTTAACGCAAGCAAAGAATATTTAAAGTAATGTTTCATTTGATTAATTAGTTTTAGCGGCTCTAATGGCCATTACGTATTTATAAACAGCGTCTTTCTGACTTTCCGTTAAACGTGCTTTTTCAGCCATGTTTTCGATAACAGGCTTCCAATGCACATCGCTGCCTGCATAAATATTTTTTGGTTTATGGCAATTCGTACACGGCCCTTGCGCGTATAGCGCATAACCTTCCTTAAGTTTTTCGATAGTTGCGTCAGGATGTGTTTTTTGAACTGCCACTAATTCTGCATTATCCGGAGCGTAAACACCATTTGCGGGCTTAGCTGCTACAGCAGGAGTTTCGGGAGTACTTGGACTTGCCGGTGTAGCGGCAGTAGAAGTCGTTGTTTTTTTAGTGCTATGACAAGCAGCAATAAAGGAAAGCCCGGCAAGACTTAAAGCGATGTGTTTTAGTTTCATAATAGTTGTGTTCTAAATTTTCTTAATTCAATAATTCCTGAAAAGATACAAAGAAGCTGTTTTTAGTCTTAAGATTTAACAAATGGAGGTGTTTCAATTAACAATATTTATAGGATTTGGAATTTAGGATATAGGATTCAGGGAATAGGTGGTAGTGAACTACAATTTAGCTAAACACGGAATCTGTTTAAACAACCAGGTATAATATTTCATGTTTGGTGTTTCTTTATACGGCATAAGTGTAAAACCATCGGGATGATAACGGTTATTCAGTCGTTTTTTTGCCTGTGCTTTTTCTTCATTGGTGTAATTGTAGGCGTAGGCCACATCTTTACAGTTGTGTTTAGTCAAACTTCGCTTAATTGGTTTAATTTTTCTGGTTTTACCATTCAGGTATTCGGGATTCATCTCGGTATCACTACCGTTTTTCATGTAATTAAGATTAGTGAGATACGTATAATATTCATTTGTTAACTCATAAGTATAAGAACCTTCTGTCAATTGATATGTTCCCCAATAATAACGAGCCGTATCATTCTCCAAACTTAAAGGCGCAAATATTACATGTCCGTTTGGCGTAAAATACAAACCACCTTGAATGCCGCCTTCTTCAAAGTCGACGCCCTGACAAGTTTTAAGGTCGATGGATTCCATTAAAATATAAAGCTGATCAATGTTTTTGGACGTTTTTTTAGTGGTGAAAAATGAACAAAGTGTGACAACAACACCCAAACAGATTAATAATAAAATTTTCTTCATAAAATAAATGTATAAAATACTTTTTTTGATTTTGAAAAAATCAAATGGCATTTATAATAGTTTAACAATATTAACAAGCTTCAAAAAATCGCTTTCATTACATTTAGATATGAATTATTTTAAGTTTCTATTAATGGTATTGGTTTTATCTGCCTGTAATTCTACACCTGATAACATACCTTCGCTAACCGACATAAAAGCTATTGAAACTAAAACTGAAAATACACAGCAGGAAATAAAGGAAGTGAAAAAACCTTTGGAAGGAGACCCCTCTTTTATCGAACCAAAAGAAGCAATTTCAGTAAACGGTCCGGATAACATTACCCGCAATTTAATTCAAGACAGAAATGGTAATTTTTGGTTCGCGAGTTGGTGTGGTATTATTAAATACGACGGTAAAGTTTTTACAAATTACACAGTAAAAGAAAACCTTGAACGTTTTCATGCTTTATCCTTAATGGAAGATAAAGCAGGACATATTTGGATTGGTACGGTACAAGGAGGTTTATATCGTTTTGATGGTTCTTCTTTTACCCGGTACACGATTAAAGACGGATTGGCAAGCAATCTCGTGTATTGCATTTTTGAAGATAATAAAGGACTGTTATGGATTGGAACAAATAATGGAGTGAGTATATACGACGGCAAAACATTCGCCAATTACACAACTGATAATGGCCTTACTCACAATGTTGTAAACACAATTATTCAGGATAATAATGGAATTATTTGGTTAGGCACCAAAGGAGCTTTATGTTATCATGCCCCATCTGCATCAGTAACTAATGGTCCGGTAAAAATAATAAAGAAAGAAGGACCATTCGCCGATGTACGTTTAATGTATAAAGATAAAATTGGCAGAATTTGGATGGGCACTGCACAAAGCGGAGTGTTGTGTTATGATAATAAATTGCCGGATGGAATCGGTAAAGGAAAGGCATTTAGTGTGTTTACAAAGAAGAACGGATTAAGCGATGATTTTGTGACCTGTATCACCGAGGATACTAAAGGTAATTTATGGTTTGGAGGAGATATAAGTTATTACGATGGAAAAAAGTTTACGCCTTTAAAAATAAAGGAAGTTCAAAACAGCACAAATGTGTTTTGTGTTTATGGCGATAAAAATGGAAACGTTTGGTTTGCCAATGCAAGCGGTGTGTTGCGTTACGATGGTAAAAATTTTGAAGATTTTAGGACTAAAACTAAAACATTATAGTGTATCTTTAGTGATGTAAATTTATTGTATGAAAAGAATTCTTTTATTTCTGCTTTTACCTTTTATGTTAAATGCGCAAAGTCCTGGAACGGATGAAATGAAGCAACGGGCCAAAGAGGATATCGAGGGCTATCGAAGGAAAGTTTTAAGAGGAGAATCATTTGGTAGCTTAGCTGCTTTATATAGTGATGACCCTGGTTCGGCCAATAATGGCGGGATTTATAAAAATGTAGTGAAGGGAATGATGGTGAAAGAATTTGAAGACGTGGCATTCAGTTTAAAGCCCGGAGATGTTTCTGAAGTATTTGAAACCAAATTCGGATTTCATTTCATACAATTAATTGCTCGTCGCGGTGATGAATTGGATTTGAGACACATTTTGGTTATTCCGAAATAAATTAACTTCCGGCAAAACGAGTTCCGAAAATTCCTACTGCTAATTCTGCCCACACCAAAACGAGTGTTGCCAAAATCAATAGTGAAATTAAAATGCGTAATTTGTTTTGTTTGATTTTTCGTAAAACAAATTCAATGCTCAATCCTGTACCATAAAGTAAAAAAGCAGCAATAATAAAATCAAATAAACTCCAGTTTACCTCACTCGTGAATTGCATGGCAGCTAATGGAATTAGTAATAGAGTAGTGGCAATACTTAAAATGATGATGAGTCGTTTGTTTTCCATGTAGCGTCAATTTTTGACATTAACGTTAAGTGTATTTTATAAATTGTGTCTTGAATTGATAAAAAATGTAAAAATAATTAATCATTCAAACCCTTACCTTTAAGAATTGCAGCAGTACATTTTTCAATGCGTGATGTGCGTGTGGCAGATTGCTTAGCTTGAGAGAAAAACAACAAATACCCTCTTTGTCGGCCCGGCGTTAAAGCATAGAAAGCTTTTTTAAGCGCTGCATTTTTCTTAAAAGCATTTTCCAATTCTTCAATCATTAAATCATTAGCGGATTGTTTGAATTCTATTTTTTCGCCTTTCTTTTCGAGTTCTATGGCTTCTTTAACGTAAGCTTTGATGCTTGACGATAGTTTTTCAATTTCTTTTACATTAGTGAAACGGAACTGACGGGTAGCTTGAGAATTTTCTCCCGGCGAGCTTAAAAGTTTTTTGGAGTCTTTAAGCAACGCACCCTTAAAAAAGCTGATGGAACAATATTCTTTAAAGGCGGCTAGAATTAAAATATTCTTTCCTTCATGAGTATAACAAGGCATGCTCCATTTTAATTCCTCGGTTAAATTACATTCATTTAAGAGAGAACGTAATAATTTTAATTCAGTACTCCAGGTATGCACTTTGCATTGAGGGGTCATGTATAACTTACATCTGCCGCATCCGTCAATAAGATATTTATCAACTGCTTTATTTAATTTGCTTGAAGACATAGATTAATGTTGTAAATTTAAATAGTTTGTGTTTTAATTTTGTTTTGCAATGAAAGCCTTGTTAAGGTTGATTAAATCAAAAGTTTTATCACCAAATTTAAAAGTTTGTTTAAAGGGATTTATTTCAACTTCAACTTGAGCTGATCTATCTGCATAAACTGTAAAGTTTACTTTCATCGTTGTATCGAGGATTTCGTATTTATCCAAATTAAAAGAGCTTTCGAGTTGCATTAACCAATTTCCGGTGGTACTTAGTTTAATGCCAAAACCTTTCACCCAATGACTCATTCTGAATTCATTGTCTTCGGTTACCAATTTAAATTGACCGTTAAAAATGTCTTGCTCTTCTATAAATGGATTTTTCATCTTTCAGGTAATGTTTTGCGAATAGACGTAGGTGGCCTTTCGGAGCATACTGTGTTTATACGCACAAATGTTTTTTTAAATATACAATGTTTATTAGCGTGGTGCAAAACAAAAACGCATTAGCGACCACTTTGCTGCAGCGAGCCATGACCGAGTACGCTCGCTTATATTTATTAGCTGTTAGAGGTTCGGACTTTTGTCCAATCATCATATGTCATTTCGAACTTTATTTCTTTTGATCCATGAGTTCCAACTTCTGTCCATCCGGCTTTTCTGTAAAACTTTTCAGCTCTTGTATTAAATGCAGTTCCAAGCCAAACTTTTTCTTTGGTTTGTGAAAAGTACCAGTCCAGCATAATTTTGTGTAGAGCCTGACCAATACCTTTTCTTTCAAATTTCGGATCTAAAAACAAAGCCCAAATATTATTTTCTTTAAGGTCTGCAATGGCAAATCCAATTATTTGATTGTCTATTTCGCATACCCAACCTTTTCCTCTTTTTGTAATAAATTCTTCACAATCTTTATCTGTAACTAAATTAGGATCGGATAAAGTATTTTCTTTAACAGAATTTCTGACGATTTGAATTTGTTTTATGTCATCAGTTATCGCTTCTCTGATTATCATTTTTGTAGAAATGTTTTATTAGGTTGTATTAGGATTACCTCTAACTGTTTCGCGGTTTGCAATAGTCGGCACTTGAAACCTAGTCCTGCCGAAACGCTTATAACAAAGATAAATGATTAATAGACTGATGCAAAGCGAATATAAATTCCGTTGTCAGCGGGCAAAAACCTTTGCAATAGCTTTGGTGTTTATACCGATGTTACAAACCGTGTGTTAGCGGTTCGTGTTTTTTAGTTTTTCTGAGGCCCTTATCTTGTCAATACAAACGTAATTTGTTGGATTTAGTCTAAGGGAATTATTGTAATATGTCAATGCCAAATCATATTGTTTGTTTTTTTCATAAGCAACACCTAACCAATAGTTTGCTTGATATGACGATGGATATAATAAAACATTTCCTTTTAAAATATTTATTGCTGCAATAACTTCTGATTTCATTAAATGGTTCATTCCTAATTCTCTTATCCACTGTTCATATCCTTTGTATACGTCAGTAATATTTTTAATTTTAGCTTGTAATGAATCAAATATCTGAGAAACAACTGAAGAGTCTATAGCAACATTGTTCTGTTTTAGTCTAAATGAACGATTAACAACTTCGTCTACGATTGTTTTACTATTATAAAATTCTGCTGATTTCTTTTTGTCTTTTTCAAAAACCAAAGCATTGCCATAATGCGCAGCTTTGCAATTAGGTGATCTCATTTTTGTGAGATAGAAGCCATGTTTTTCAAACCTTGGCAATTCAGCGTCGAGAGTGTGTAAAATGTGTGGACCGTAATCAGGACATATTTGCGTGTCATTAGGAAATGAAAAACCTTCAAGTAAAATAAATCTGCCGTTTGGTTTTAGTTTTTTATAAATATCATCTAGCATTTCATCTTGTTTGTCAAAATCGTGAAATGAATTTATTATAAACAATTCATCAAATTTATTGTCAGGAAGATTAGAGGAAGTCGTTGTTCCTATAACTTTTTCAAATGTATTTGTCTGTGGAGTTTGACGATACTTGGAGTATTTTTTTATTATTTTGTTATAAGTTTTATCGTTTAATATTTTTATATTGATGTCTTGTGCAACAAACGTAACACTATCATAAACCATTGACATAACGCCAATATTTATACCATCTCCGGCACCTATTTCTGTAACAACGTCTCCTTTTTTTAAATCAATAAAGTCTTTTAATTGGTTTTTCGTTTCAAATAACCATAGGAAGAAATTTAAATCGTCTGGTCCGCATTTAAATTCGGTCTTAGAAAATTCACCGAAATAGTTTTGACTAAATGTTGATCTAATATTTGCAAAGTAAAAAAGTAAAACGAAACTTAATATTGTCTTCATAAATTTAATTTATTGGTTGTCTAAA
>CAYQDP010000039.1:0-12885 GCA_964416235.1 uncultured Flavobacteriaceae bacterium
ATTCCATTTTGCAATATAATTGGCATTTGATGCTCCCGCTAAAGTGAAATCTCCACCGGCAAACAAGCTAGCTTGGAAAGTATCTAAAACATGAACATAATTATTTGTTCCTGCACCGAGATTTGACCAAATTTGACCCTTAATTCCGAGCGAATAAAAAATAAATATTAAAAATAACCTATAATTCATATGTTAAATGTAATTAATTTCTTATCGTAAAATCATATCTTCCTTCCGACGAAATTCTTGGATGACGCGTGTCCGGTAGCCATGTTTATGTAAATTCCGTCTACTCCAATAAACTTGCCCTTATGAGGATGTCCTAATAATAAATTATTTCTTAGCTTAAACTCATATTTCTTATCCTTAATTTTCACTAACAATAATGAGTCAGTACTTGACTTAGTAACAACTATTGTTACTGTATCTTGAGTGAAATTTGACCTTTCAAGGGCTTTGAAAGCTGTCGATGTAACTTGACAAAAATAATTACCAACAACAGATTCTCTATAATCAATTTGATAATTTAATTGTGAGTGAGATTTAATGGAACTATAGTCTAAGAATTGGCTTAACAAAACTAGACTTGTAATTACTGTAATTATAAGGCTTTTCATTGTTTTATGCTTATTGTGGGCATGCCATTGTTATTGCTGCAAAATATCCAGTGCCGCTTGGGTTAATTGTTGTCCCTTCATCTAGGATCACATAATCGGTAGCTCTAAGGGTATAACTGCTATTCCATGTAGTCGGATTATAGACAGGAGTACAAGCTCCACCACCTACGGTAATGTTTTTCTTTACTTTTCGATTGTAATTAGAAGGGGTGCAAATAACTTGTGTGTTATTGCACTCTAATCCAAGCTTATAGTATCTGAAATAATCTATTTCAAAATATTGAGGCCATTTTGTTGGCACTTTACACGGTGGAGGATCTGCAATAACACCCACCCAATTCGAAGGAAGAAGTGCAGTACCTGCCTGAACACAGAAATTAAGAAATACATGTAAACCATTTTGAGGAACAGATTGACCACTTACATCAGAAACTGTCCATGTTGGAATATCATCAAATAAATATGTAAAACTATGTGGCTCCCAACTCAAGGCAAATTTATGAAAACCTCCCGATAATGAATCTACAGGCAAGACAATGTCGCTTAACTCTGGAGGATACGCATACTGACTGTATTCAATTGAATCATAGTTACAGTGGTTGGCTGTAACATAAAAATTATTCCCCATATGGTTACCTTTATATGTGTTTAATGCTGAACATTCAGCTATGTCAATTTCATTCACATAATGAGAAGTACCACAGCTACTACCTTGTATCCAGAATGCGGGCCATAATGAAAATTTTTTTGATGGGAATTTTGCATATATCTCTAGATAACCAAACTTATAATTTGTGCTTTGTGACATAATAACACCTCCTTGATACGCAAAAGTTAACGGACCTCGAATACCACCACCTATTGGCACGCTGTAACCATATACTAATTTATTGGTGTCTGTAACGGTTATATTAGGACTTAGTGTATCAGCCTTAATTTTTAATGTATTACCAGTCATTATTAAATTTCGAGAAAAATTTAACTCTGCTCCATTTGCCAATGTAATATCAGGATTTGTTGAAATAAAATTCCCATAATGTTTGTGCCACTTTGAGACGCTATCAACATAAGCCGCATTAAATTCATCGGATAAGCTAGTTTGAATAATCCACGCACTATCATTGCCTGGTACTTGTGCATTACTAATACCTATGTATACAGTTTGTAATAATAATATAATTATTGCTTTTTTCATGAACTATATGTTACTCAGTTAAAATCATCTTTTTAGTTCCAATTTCTTTATTGTTTACTACGAGACTATAATAATACATGCCGGGAGCAAAGTCATTTGCGTTTATTATAATTGAACCTTTACCTGAACTCGCAATTTTCAGTGTTTTCAATAATTTTCCGTTCATATCAAAAACTAAAACAGAGGAGTTAGCATTTCTTTCTGCCACAAAATATTCAATTAAGGTTTCCTTATTAAATGGATTAGGGTTGTTTTGCTTAATATAAGAGCCAGAATTAGTTTCATCAACACCATTATTGTTTGGAGTAATTAATCTATTATTACTACTAGATTTAGTGCAACAATTATTTAACTGTTCTTGTAAACTATCAAGTTTGTTTTGTTGGAAATTGAACGCACTAACTAAAATTGGTATTAATTCTATATAGTTTACCGAATAAAGTCCCGATTTAGGATCCTGCTCCACAAATTCCGGAAAAACGTTAGCTACATCTTGTGCAATTAAGCCGTAATGATTCTTACTTACCAAGCCACTTTGAATACTAGATGGTGCTCCTTGGTACACACTTTGCTTATACTTAAAAGTTACTGGCTTTAATTGTTTTAACTTTGCTACTACATTAACATTATAATCTATATTGTCCTTTGCGTTTTTATCAGATATGTTATATAAACCTGATTTATAATACAGGCTATAGATATATTGAATTCCAACTGAGTGCGAATAATCTCCGATTTGCAAATACCAATCGTTTTCAGGCCAAATAAAAGGGATATTACAGCAATAGCCATTTGTCCAGTCCAACAACACATCTGTCCAAGCATCAAATCTTACATTACCATTCAATCGTGAAGAACCTGCAACATGAAATTTATCAGAAGGGTTTGTTGTTCCTATTCCCAAATTACCGTTGCTATGAACCCTCATTATTTCACTTCCGCCTATAGAAAAACCTAATATATTGTTTCCAGGATGAAACAATCCTGTTTGATCATTTCCTAACCAAGTATACTCTGGAGTATTAGCAGCCGAATATCCAGCATTACCACGTATATAAGCTGTAGATGAAGTATTGGTTGGAGACGAAGTAATTACAACATTACCTGTAAATTTATGCTTTTCACCACTAATTGGTGCGGTAGTTGAACCATAAGATACAGCCCCACCACTAAATACTTTAATTTGTGAAGATGCAACTGTTGATAAACTCATAAAGAGTAAGATAATTCTTTTCATAATCCATTATTGCTTTTTAACAAATATACCAAATATTTAAACATAGGCAAATTTGCTTATGATAAAATTTGCCTATATGATGAATATTGTGCGTGGCATACCTTCGCAGTAATAAATTCTTAAAGGCTTTTGGGCAAAACTTAAAAAAGGTAAGGCTCGCGAAAAATGTATCACAAGCAGATTTAGCTTACAATTGCGGAATGGAAATAAGCCAAATCAGTCGACTTGAAAGAGGTTTACTAAATACAGGGATTTCAAACATATATTTAATTGCAAAATACCTAGAAGTTGAACCGAAAGAGTTGTTCGATTTTTAATCCTTCACCCACTCTAATTGCATTTTATTCAACTTGTAGTAAAAGCCGTTTTCATTGGCGATTAAGTCATGGTGTGTGCCGGTTTCTTTTACTTCACCTTTATGTAACACCACAATCTTGTCGGCATTTTTAATCGTAGATAAACGGTGTGCAATTACAATGGAAGTTCGTCCCACCATTAATTTATCCAATGCTTCTTGCACTAATCTTTCGCTTTCTGCATCCAAACTGCTGGTAGCTTCATCTAAAATCAAAATGCTTGGGTTCTTCAATACGGCGCGTGCAATCGCTACACGTTGTCTTTGTCCGCCGGATAATTGTATACCTCTGTCACCAACAACCGTTTCAAATTTCTCAGGGAAGCTCATGATAAAATCGTAAGCGTTCGCTTTTTTAGCAGCTTCAATGATTTCATCCATGCTCGCATCAGGCTTACCGTACAAAATGTTTTCTCTAATGCTTCCACCAAATAATAATACATCCTGTGGTACAATCGCCATTTGATCACGTAAAGCCGTTAACTCATAGTCGGTCGATTTTTTACCATCGATGGTATAGCTGCCGGCCGTTGGTTCGTAAAATCGTAACACCATAGAGGCGATGGTAGATTTACCGCTACCGCTGCTTCCCACTAATGCTAATGTTTGTCCCGGTTCAATTTTAAATGATACATCTTTTAATACTTCAAAATCTTTTCGTGTAGGGTAAGTGAAATTGATATTCTTAAATTCTATTTCTCCTTTTAATCTTTCAAGGTTAGATTTTTTCTCTTCTAAATTTATTTTTTCGATGTTACCGTCAATCAATTCAAAAATACGTTCGTTGGCACCCATGGCGCGTTGTATGGAAGCAATCTGATCCGGCAATCCACCCAATGAACCCGCCACGAATAGAGAAAGCATCAAAAATTTACCAAATTCTTCCGCTGTAATTTCACCGCTGTTTTTAAGAAGTAACATTCGCCACAAAATAAAAAAGACAGCGCCAAAAATAAACGTCACCACAAAAGCAAAAAACGAACCTCTGAAAATCCCGAATTTTAATCCAAATTTTCTTACTTCTTCTGTGTTGGCTGTGTAACGATTAATTTCAAATGTTTCATTGGTGAATGATTTTACATTCGCAATTCCGGTTAATGCTTCGCCAACGATAACATTACTCTGCGCGATTTTATCCTGAAATTGTTTAGAGTATCCTCTGATTTTTTTTCCAAAAACAAGCGCAATTACAATGAGTGGCGGAATGATGATTAAAAACAATTGCGCCACTTCCCAAGAGGTGTAGTAAATAATGAATATTAATCCCCCTAATCCAACTATACTTTGTCTGATTAATTCTGCGATATTAATGGTAAATGCATCTGACACAACATTTATATCGGTAGCAATTCTACTGCTCAATTCAGCCACCTGATTTTGAGAGAAGAATTCCATCGGCATTTGAATGATGCGCTTAAATGAATCTGTTCTCAAGCCTTTTAAAATACTCTCAGTAACCTGCGCGAACATAAATACACGTCCGAATGAAAACACGCCTTGTACTACCAAAATCAACAGAAGCATTTGTCCGATGTCGATTAACTCGGTATTCATTTGCTCCACACTTTTTCCGGTTTGTCCGAAATACCCGAACATTTTACCTGATATTAAAGGAAAGTATAAACCCACACCGGCGGTACCAAATAAAAAGAACATACCCAATACAAATTTCCATTTATGCGGACCTAAATAAGTAAATAAACGCAATGATTTTTTTAAGTTAGCAAGCGTAAGTTTGGCCTTTGGCAATTCTTCTTTGTCTTTTTTGCTTATTTGCCTGCCACGCGTGCCGGCACCCGGACTTTTAGCCATAATGGAATAAATTAGGAGCCCAAAGGTACCTGAATTTGTTGGCTAAAATCTTAAAATTGACGTTTTTGAGTCAATTTTAACGAAAATTGAGTCTTTTGTTTGTGGGAAAGCAAAAACTCTTTATATTTGCAGTCCATTTTAAAAAAAGAACATTTAAAATTTATATACAATGAAACGTACTTTCCAACCATCGCAACGCAAGAGAAGAAATAAGCATGGATTTCGTGAGCGTATGGCAACTGCCAATGGCCGTCGCGTGTTAGCTGCACGTCGTAAAAGAGGTCGTAAAAAATTAACTGTATCTAGCGAAAAGCTACATAAGCGTCAGTAAGAATTTGATTTTATATATCAGGTTATAAAAAAACCGCGGGTAATACCCGCGGTTTTTTATTTTTCTCCCTTTACATTTAGGGATGTATTATCGGGATTAATACCCTAAAATCTTCAGCATCGATTTATAGCTTTGTTCTTTTGCGAACAAGCGCGTTGTAAATTCACCGTCTTCCTCCCTATCAATTAATACATGTTTTGGCGCAGGAATTAAACAATGCTGTGTGCCTCCATATCCGCTTAATGCTTCCTGATAGGCGCCTGTATGGAAGAAACCAATGTACATAGGTTTCTTTTCGTTTTTCTCAATTTTAGGTAAGAAAACCTGATTGGTGTGCGCTTCACTGTTGTAATAATCCATACTATCGCAAGTTAAACCACCAAGGTTCACCGGCACATAAGGTTTATCCCAATGGTTAATGGCCATTAAGATGAAACGCTGGTTAATACCCCAAGTGTCAGGTAAAGTAGTAATAAAAGAACTGTCGATCATATACCAGCGCTCTCGGTCGTTTTGCATTTTTTGGTCAACAACAGAGTATAAAGTTGCGCCGCTTTCACCCACAGTAAACGAGCCGAATTCAGTAAAAATGTTAGGTTCATCAATCTCATTTTGCACGCAAAAGTTCTTAATCTGAGCAACAATTTCTTCAATCATGTACTCATAATCATACTCAAAACCTAAGGAAGTACGTATTGGCATACCTCCTCCTATGTTTAGGGAATCCAGGGTTGGGCATATCTTTTTTAATTCCAAATAGATACTTAAACACTTGTTTAACTCTGTCCAATAGTAAATAGTATCCTTAATACCGGTGTTAATGAAGAAATGCAGGAGCTTTAGTTCAAACTTGGGGTTGCTTTGTATCTTCTCCTTATAGAGGGTCATGATATCAGTGTAGCGAATGCCGAGTCGCGATGAATAGAAGGCAAAGGAAGGCTCCTCTTCGGTGCTGATGCGAATCCCGAGCTTGCACTTATCCACCTTAACATGCTTCTTGTAATAGTCGAATTCATCCAAATGATCGAGTACCGGAATCACATTAAAATTATCGTTAATTAACTCAGTGATATACTGCTTGTACAGAGTGCGTTTATACCCGTTACAAATAATATATGTATCTTTGGATAGCTTCTTTTTTTTGTATTGTTCTTTGATTATTTGGATATCATAAGCCGAGGAAGTCTCGATATGAACATCGTTTTTAAGGATTTCATCCAACACAAACGAAAAATGCGAGCTTTTGGTGCAATAACAGTAAATGTATTTACCCTTATAATCGGCCTTAGCCATGGCTACGTTAAATAAACGCTTTGCCTTTTGTATTTGGCTGCTGATTTTAGGTAAATAAGTAATTTTTAACGGTGTTCCGTATTGCTTGATAATTCCCATTAAAGGTATATCATTGAAATACAGTTCGTTATCTTTTACATCAAATCCTTCTTGAGGAAAATTAAAGGTTTGATGTATTAAATCGGAGTATGTATTATCCATTTTTAAAAGAAGTAAGTGAGTTACTTTGTAAAATTTAGGCTAAAGTAAGTAATTTACTTTAACCCTATGTTAAGAAACTAAAATATATGAAGGCAATGATTAAACCTATCCGAATAGTTGAAGTAAAGAGTGAAATTGGGGCAGGAACCCGTGGCGCCAGTATGGGTATCGACGCTATTAAGATAGCTGCCCTTGATTTCGGGAGTCCATTTTTCAAAAAATTTAAAACTGTTGAAATTCCTAACGAAAACAACTTGCTTTTAGAGCCGGTAGTGAACGATTATGCTAAGCGTATTAAAGGTATTTACAACCTGAATGAGCGTTTAGCCAAGGAGATTTCGAAAATTTTGACTAAAGATGAGATTCCTATTGTATTAGCGGGCGATCACAGCTCCGCCTTAGGAACCATTTCAGGAATCCGTATGGCTTATCCCGAGAAACGTTTGGGTGTTATCTGGATTGATGCCCATGCCGATTTGCATAGTCCGTATACAACACCAAGCGGCAACATGCATGGAATGCCGTTAGCTTGCGTGTTGGGAGAAGATAATAAAGACCGCCAGCAAAATAAACCCGATGATGAAACTGTGGAATATTGGGAGAAATTAAAAAACCTCGGCGGAATTTCTCCGAAAATTCAATCGAACGATTTAGTATTTGTTGCTCTTCGTGATTTTGAACCTCAGGAAGATTACGTTATTAAAAAACATAAGATTCGCGTTTTTAATTTACAGGAGATTCGTAAAAAGGCCGTTGAGCGTGTTGCGATTGAGTCTTTAAATTATCTCGATCATTGTGATATGATTTATGTAAGTTTTGATGTGGACAGCATGGACTCACGTATTTCAAGCGGAACAGGAACACCGGTTCCAAATGGAATTACTGAAAAAGAAGCTGGCAATTTAATTTACTATATCATGCGCAGTAAAAAAATCTGCTGCTTTGAGATGGTGGAGATTAATCCAACTCTTGATAAAGAAAATTTAATGGCTGAAAATGCTTTTGAAATTTTACAAAAAGCAACTAATCAATTGAGTCACGATTTCTAAATTAATAGAACTATGAGTTTCATTACTTCCGAAAAAAAAGATAAAGTAACGGTTATCACCCTTAACCGTCCTGATAAATTCAATAGCTTTAACCGCGAAATGGCATTAGCATTACACGGTGCTTTAGACGAAGCAGAAAATGACGCTAATTGCCGCGCTATTGTTTTAACCGGAAACGGAAAAGCTTTTTGCGCCGGACAGGATTTAGCAGAAGCTATCGATCCAAACGGGCCTGGAATTAAAAAAATTGTAGATGAACATTACAATCCAATTGTAATGCGCTTACGTAAAATTGAAAAACCAATTATCGCTGCGGTAAATGGTGTTGCGGCAGGTGCCGGCGCAAACATTGCTTTAGCATGTGATATTGTTACGGCAACTTCATCGGCTAGCTTTATTCAGGCCTTTAGTAAAATTGGTTTGATACCTGATAGTGGCGGAACTTTTTTCTTGCCTCGCCTGATTGGATGGCAACGTGCATCTGCTTTGATGATAACAGGTGATAAAGTATCCGCATCTGATGCTTTACAAATGGGAATGATTTATAAAGTATATGAAGATGCGACTTTCATGGCAGATGTTTTAAAATTCGCTGCAGGAATTGCAGATATGCCAACCAAAGGAATTGGTCTTACGAAACGTTTATTGAACGAAAGCTTCTATAACACCTACGACAAACAAATTCAATTCGAAAGCTTTATTCAAACAGAAGCTGCTGCCACTTACGATTATAATGAAGGCGTAAAAGCATTCTTAGAAAAACGCAAACCTGAATTCAAAGGAGAATAATTTTTAAATCATATAAAACAAAAACGCCACTCAATCGAGTGGCGTTTTTTTATTGCTCTAATCTATTATCGTATTAATGTTACGTGTCCTTTGTATTCGTGTGCTTTTCCAAACACATCTTTCACATTGATTAACCAGGTGTAAGTTCCTTGTTCAACTGATTTATCACCTCTGCCTTGATAACGTCCATCCCACGCTTCTTCAAACTTTTTAGTGGTGAAGATTTTCTCACCCCAACGGTCGAAGATTTGTAATTGATATTCTACAATACCGAATCCTTTTGGCTGGAATACATCGTTTAACCCATCGGCATTTGGGGTGAATGCATTCGGAACGTAAATTCCGAAATCTTCACCTACTACTAACGGTCTTACAATTGTATCTGAACAACCATGATCACTTTTCACCACCAACGCAACAGCATATGTTCCGGCCTCTGTATATAAGAAAGTAGGATTTTGTAAGTTAGAAGTATATTGAGCGGTATTCATAAAGAACCAATTCCAACTAACAATGTTTGCACTATGAGACGCATCTGTAAACACAACGTCACCATCAACATTTATAATTGGTTTGATTGGTGCGTGATTGAAATCTGCAACCGGATTAGGATAAACTTCAGTTGTATAAGTAGCTTCTGCGCTACAACCATTTTGATCTGTTACAACAGCTGTGATTGTGTACACGCCAGGAATATCGTAGCATGTCTCAGCAAAATTAATTCCGTTAGCAGAACTTCCATTACCTAAATTCCATGCTGCATTAGAAATTCCTGCCGCTGCATTTACTGTATACTGAACACAAATTGGTGCACAACCTGTATTTGGCCCGGAAATAATTGAAGGCACAGGTAAAGGATTTACAGTAGCATTAGCAGTTGTTGAAGACGAACATCCGTTCGCATCCGTAACAACTACATTATAAGTTCCGGTGTAATTTGTTGAGTTCGCTTGAATCGTTGGGTTTGATACACTCGCGAAGAATCCGTTAGGACCACTCCACTGGTAATTAACACCACCTGTTGCGCTTAAATTTAAAATATTATTAATACAAATCGGACTATTTATCATTGCCACAGGTGTTGGTAATGGATTAACAGTTAGGTTGCTAAAACCGGTACTCACACAACCAGCTGCACTTGTCACAACTACGGTATATTGACCTGCATTTGACAAAGAAGCATTTAACACTGATGCATTTTGTGAAGCAGAAGTAAATCCGCCCGGACCACTCCAAGCGTATGTTGCGCCACCATTTGCACTTAATGTAGTATTGCCGTTTTCACAAATAACAGGATTATTTACAGTAACAACAGGTAATGGATTTACCACTACGTTAGTAACCGCACTGTTAATACAACCATTTGCGTCTGATACAATCACTGTATAAGCACCACTATTTGAAACTGCAGAGTTAGAAATTGTTGGGTTTTGTTGCGATGAAGCATATCCACCAGGACCACTCCAAGTATACGTACTAAATGCGCCGACATTCAATAATATTGCATCACCCTGACAATACGCTCCGGTATTAGTTGGGTTTGGAAGCGGCAAGGCGTTAACCGTTACCGAAGTAGATGCAGTTGCAAAACAATTTCCAATTGTAATGGTAACATCGTAAGTTCCACTCATTGCTGTTGTAGAACCGGCAATTGTTGGATTTTGTAAGTTAGACGTATATCCACCAGGTCCGGTCCAACTATAAGCTGTACCTGCGCCTGCATTCAATTGAATACCTGCACCCGCACAATATGGCCCCGTATTTGAAGCTGAAGCCGTAGGCGTGGTTACTGTTGCGTTAGTACTCGTTGTGCCTGTACAACCTGCAACAGTTACAGTTAAATTATACACTCCAGTTGCCGCAGGGGTGGCAGACGTTATAGTAGGATTTTGAACTGCTGAAGTAAATCCACCCGGGCCACTCCAAGCATAAGTTCCACCGCCATTACCTGTAAATGAAAGGTTTGAACCGGTACAGATAGGGCCATTATTAGCAGCTACAGCCACAGGGTGAGGATTAATAGTAATCACCGATGTTGTGCTCGCGGTACAACCTGTATTCGTAATTGTGTGCCCAACTGTATAGGTTCCGGGAGCTGTAAAACTTACAGGACCATAGTTATTAGTGTTACCAATCGCCGGCGAACCAACCACCGGATTAAAATCATATGTATGTGTACCCGTTGCTTGTATTGCATTAAAGGTAAATGAATTTCCATTTAAACACTGCGTATACGTTGGAGTGGTAAACGCAGGATCGGGAGGCGGAGGCGGCGTGACGACCATCGAGGCCGTTGAGTTACACGTTCCTATAGCTACATTTTGATAAACCGTATAGGTTGCCGAACTCGGAAAGACGACAGTGCTTGTTGCGGCAGTTGTTGTAAAGGATGCAGGTGCACTTGGACCTACAAATGAAAATGTTTGAACTGCAGGAGCGCCTGCTCCGGTATTAGTAAATGTATAAGATGTACATGCGTTAGCTGAAGTAAATCCTGATGCCGGAGGAGGTGTTACTAAATATGTTGCCGTTTTAACTGTTGCTGCACAAGCAGCAAATGGAGTATAGTCACAAGTATATGTTCCCGGAGCCATTGCAGAAATACAACTAGTAGTTACAACCGGTCCGCTTGGCGGAGTCCAGGTATAACTTTGCATACCTGCGGGTCCGCAAATTGTTCCCGGACATACAGTAGCTGTTGGAGTTGAAGACATGCAATCTGCATCAATGTAACAATATCCCCAATCGTAATTGTAAATACACCAGTTACAATCGATACGAACAGTAATGTTCTGACCGTTATATGGAGATAAATCCATTGCAATAGTTTGCCAAGGCACATAAGTAACAGGATAAGATTGATTACCGATGTTAACACCATTTATAGGTGAAGTTTGAGTTGTTCCCGGAGGCATACCAACGAATTGTCCAGGAGGATTGGCATAATAACAAGAGAAACTAGGACATGATAAAGGTTGATTTGCCGCATTTAAAAATTGAATTTTAAAAATTGCAGCTGCATTTCCCGGGTGAGGGAAATTTAAAATACAAAATGCAAAGTGTAATTGGAATTGATTATTAATAGCAGTAACAGGAATTACACGAGAAGCGCTTGCCGTGAAATTTACTTTACCTGAAATATTATTGTCATTTAATCGTAAAGAAAAATTTCCGCCCGGTTTTACTTTTGGAAATCCTCCGAATGGATCATTACCCATTGCTGTTGTTTGAATTTGGTTATCCCCTGTTACAGTCCAACCTGTTGTATTCCCTGATTCAAAATCAATATTGCTGCAACCGGCAGGTTGTGGACCTTGCTGAATAGTATTATTTCCAATGCCTTTAGATACAGAGCCATCAGCATTAACCACTAAAGCATTTTGCTGAGCATGATATTTGCTGTATATATAAGTCTTTTTAGCATGTTCCATAAACTTATACTTCTCAACTGCAGTCTTCATATGCGAAGCATGCTCCTGAGCACCTGCAAAATCAAAACCTGCTAAAGAATCAATGGCGTTTTTTTGACCGAAAGAAAAAATCGATAAACCAACCGATAAAAGAGACCAACATAATTTTCTCATGGGATGAATTTTTATTTAAGTAAAGGTAGGTTATGTATATATCTACCCAAATTACTCACTCATTCAGCCATAAAGCTTACTAAATGACCGTTTTGAGTGAATGAAATAGTTAAAATGATTTAGCGATTAGATAAGCTATATAAAGTATTGTTATTCAATACTTTGAACTCCGGTTGTATTGAAGCTAATTCGATGAGGGGCTAGTCCTAAAAGTTCTGAGAGAAACTAGGCCTCAATAAACTGCTGTATTAATTCGGTAAGTTGGTTTGTGTTTACTGTTTCGATAGGATGCTTGGTTTCTGTAAGCTCAAATCGCTTCGAATTTTTAATTTTTGATGTGGCGAAATTTGTTTCTTCAACAGAAACCATAGTATCATTATCTGCTAATCCAATAAATACCGGATTAGGGTTCAGTCCGGAAG
>CAYQDP010000040.1:0-12460 GCA_964416235.1 uncultured Flavobacteriaceae bacterium
GGTAATACATCTTCTGCAGGCGTACCTGAGAGTTTTGTCAATGAAACTATTGTTGTTTCATTAAATAACAAAAAAGCAGTGGAAGAAGCGTTTGCGCAATTTCACAATCAGATAGCATGTATAATTATTGAACCTATTCCTGCTAACAATGGATTATTATTGCAAGACAAAGATTATTTACAATTCCTCAGAGATATTTGTACAAAAAACGGAACACTCTTATTGTTTGATGAAGTGATCAGTGGATTCAGAATAGGATTTACCGGTGCGGCGGGTTATTACAATATTAAACCTGATATTATTACTTATGGAAAAATCATTGGTGGCGGATTCCCTGTTGGTGCGTATGGTGCGAGTAAAGAAATCATGAGTAAAATTTCTCCGGAAGGCGGCGTATACCAAGCGGGAACTTTAAGCGGAAATCCTGTTGCCATGAGTGCCGGTATCGCGCAACTCAGCGAATGCTTAAAACCAAATTTCTATAAAAAACTAGAGAGCAAAACTCAAAAATTATTAAGCGGATTATCGCAATTCAAAACAAAAAACTTTAAAGTGTTTTCAGTTGGAAGTATTTTCTGGATTGCATTTACAGATAAAGACAAAATTCAAACAGCAGAAGATATTGATGCGGATTCGATGCAATACTTCCGTACCATGTACCATCATTTATTAGAGCATGGTATTTACATGGGACCCTCCGGTTATGAAGTTGGATTTATGAGTGAAGCGCACAGCGATGATGACATCACGAAAACCATTGCAGCTTTTCATAAAGCCTTACAACACGTACAATAATAATGTTTGCAGAATAATTATTCCGTCCGTTAAATAAACAAAATAATACGGATGGCGTTTTTCATTGGCCTGAGTAATCACGATTACTGTTACCAGAAAAATCAGTCCGCGAATGACAATCAGGCTTCTTACCTCAATGAAAAAAGACAGGATAAAATAAATCAGCATTAATCCTATTGCTACCCGTTTACTGTTCTTAATTCCAATAGAAACGGGGAATGATTGAGTTCCCTCCTCTTTGTCTTTCACGTAATCTCTGATATCGAAAGGAATACACAGCGCGGCAATAAAACAGAATTGAGATATTACATATAGCCACTCGTCCTTGGTAAAAGCTCTTATGCCCGTAAATTCATTGTCATGAAACATAAAAGGAATAACAATGCAAACGGTGACCCATACAAATGCGATGGCAAACTGCTTCACAAATTTTACCTTTCGTAAACTGAGAGGGGGAAGAAAATATAACAAACTTAAAAAAGCACAAATGCTATAAACAAATATGCCTTCACGATAGGTCATAAAAATACTCCATACCACTTCCCAAAATCCGAAAACAAAAAGAATAGCCAATGTAAAAATCCATTTCTTATTCCTTCTATACCAATGCAAACGATGATCCGTTGTAGGCAACGTACTTTGATACACACGTTGTAAATTGTAAAGAAAAAAAGCCGCGGCGAAATTTAAAATCGCGAATGAAAAAGAAGGTTGTGCAATGTTGTCAAAAATGAATGCGCCTTGAAACGTTGAACAACAAACGGCAATAGCGAGAAATAAATTTGAAAAGCCAAGGAAATCAAAAAACGAGTTAGATATTTTGCTTTGTTGTGACAATCTATAATCGTTGATGAACAACTTCAAACAACACCACGCCTGTGGCTACAGATACGTTTAAAGATGCAATATTTCCGGTCATCGGAATTTTAACCTGCACATCGCTGCGCTTTAAATACTCTCCGCTAATTCCATTTTCTTCGGAGCCCATAATAATAGCAGTGGGTTTTTTAAAATCAGCATCATAAATTAATTTATCTGTCTTCTCGTGACAGCCTACTATTTGCAAACCATATTCCTTTAAATACTCAATGGTGTTTTTTAAATTATCTTCTCTGCAAACTTTTAAGCGATGTAAAGCTCCCGCACTGGTTTTGATAGCATCACCGTTAATTTGCGCTGCACCTCTGCTGGGAATAACAATGAAATCAACGCCGGCACATTCGGCGCTGCGGGCAATGGCACCGAAATTGCGCACATCCGTAACGCGATCGAGAATTAAAACTAAAGGTGTTTTTCCTGCTTCAAAAACTTCTGCCAATAAATCTTCCGTGCTGTAATAATTTACTTCGGCAATGTATGCAATGGCACCTTGGTGATTTTTATCGGTAAGCCGCTTTAGTTTTTCCTGAGGGACAAATTGAAACGGAATTTCCGAGCCACGCAAAGCCTGACGTAACTGATTAAACAATTCATTGGATAATCCTTTTTGTAATAAAATTTTATCAATGGCTTTACCGGCGTTTATCGCTTCAATAATGGCGCGAATTCCGAATATGAGTGTACCTTCATTCATGTGCGGTAAAGGTACTTATTAAAATTTAATTAATGATGAGTTTTTTAGTAAGAACAAGTTCTCCTTTAGTCATACGAACTAAGTAGATTCCCTTAGGGTAATTGCTAAAATCCAAAGCTAAACCAGCCGGTTGGTGATTTAAACTGATAAGTGATTTTCCTTGCGCATCATAAACTTCTAAATCAAAACCCTTCTCCGATAATAATTTGAAATTAACGATACCAGAGCTTGGATTTGGATACATGACAAAATCATCTTCATTCTTAGCTGTAATTTCAAGTCCGGTTGTATTCAACATTTTTGCCAATAACAAATCACCGCTTCCATTACAATTTAAATTAGTAGCACCCAAGCTCACCGAGGTACTTGAAAAATAGCCGCCGCAATAAATATTTCCGGCGCCGTCCAACGCCAAGGCGTTCCAACCATCATCTGTTCCTCCGCCTACGCCATCTGCCCATAATACCGTGCCGGTTGGACTATACGCTACTAAAAAAGCATCGCCTACTCCGCCAAAACTTAAAGTCTGAGTTCCGAACGATGCAAGGAAACTGTGATTATGTCCGTTTACATAAATTCGTCCTACCGCGTCTGCCGCTATACCATAACCGTAATCATCATTATTCCCACCCCCGCCTTGTGCCCATTGCGTGACACAATTAGAATTAGTTTTCACAACCAATACATCACGACTGCCATAATTGGTAAGAGTAGAAGTTCCAATCGTTAAACTCGGACTAAAATAATAACCGGTTAGAATGATATCACCACTCACATCTCTGGTAATGCCCGTTCCAACCTCATCCAACATATCGCCGAACGTTGTCGAACTTAAAACAGCTCCGGTATTATCGAGTTTAATTAAAAAAATATCCGCACTGGCAGGAGATGCGTTATTAAGCGTAGTGGTACCGACCGTTAGGTTAGAACTTTTATAAAATCCGGTTATATAAGAATTCCCGGTAGGATCAGTGGTGATTCCGTTAGCGTGCTCTGCGAGGTTATCTCCAAAACTTTGCGCCCACAAAACATTACCGTTAGCATCCAACTTAGCAACAAATGCATCATCATTTCCATAGGTGTTTAAAGTAGATGTTCCCATAGTAAGGGTTGCACCATTATAATAACCGGCAATGAGCACATTCCCACCCGCATCCACAGCTACAGAACTCGCTGCGGTATTTCCCCCATCACCAAAATTCTTAGCCCACACAAAATTTCCATTGACATCCAGTTTAATAATAAACATATCACCGAAAGCAGAATTAGTTAGGGTTGTGGTACCACAAACCATAATTGAACTAATGAAATTTCCTACCACATAGGAGTTACCGGAAGCATCGATGGCAATTGCAGTAGCGTTATCATCAAAACCGCCGCCAAAACTTTTCGCCCATAATGGATTTCCATTGACATCAAATTTTGCTACGTAAGAATCATAATTGCCGTTATTGGTTAAAGTTGTTGTGCCCAACGTGAAATTAGAACTGAAATAATAACCACAAGCATACGACTCGCCAATAGAATTTACCGCCAGGCCGGAAATATTTTCAGCCGCCGTACTGCCATGACTTTTTGCCCATTGCCAATTCGGCACTTGTGCTTTCAGTAAAGCCGATAGAAATAAGATGATTATTACAGTATAAAATCTCAAGCTAAATTAAACTGCTTTAAATGATGTAAGGCATGCTTATGTAACAAATGCAACCACTGCTCGTAATTAAAATTGCCAAAGAATGGATTCGTTACTACAGCACTGGGATTTTTCTTATAGAAATCGACAAAGGATTTGATTTCTCTATCAATTTCTGCAATAGCTGCCTCTATGCTGAAATTACGTAAGGGCGCGGCTTCCTCTGTCATTAAGGAATTTTTAGTGCCGGGTTTAAACTCCTTATCACTTAAAGCAAAACTTCTCACCTTCTCCAAAATAGTTTCTGGTGTTTGCAACGGGTGCTCAACACGTTTCCAGGCTATACCAATAGAATCGGTCATGTGTTCTATCATGCCTTGCGGCGACAATACACCCCAATTGCCCTTTTCGTTTCCGTTTAGTTTTTTAAGAAGAGGAATATATTCCTGTGTAAAGAAGAGTTCTTTATTTGCCATAGTTAAAGCTAAGCAAATAAGTTGAAAAAGTAAAGACCTACACTTTCATTACTTGAATAATCTTAACCGGACAATTTGCTGCGGCTCTTAAATTATCTTCGTATTCGTGGTCGTTAACCAAGACCTGATAAAATCCTTTTTTATCAATAGCGCCTACCAAAGTGCATTTTCCATCTTTGCGTGAAACACGCCAACGATCAAATGCTGCTTCCACACAAGCATTGCAACCAATACATTTATCCCGCTGTTGAATAATGCGTACCATCAGGCATCCACTACTTTGTATAATTTATCGGAAGGACGAACCTTCTCTGAAACCGGAATAGTAAACACATCGCCTTTGTTTACCTTCTCCACTGCTTTATCATCTAATCGCAACTCAGCAACTTTTGTTTCAATATAACCGGTGGTTGGTCCTGTAATCATGATTTCATCGCCCACGTTTAAATTATGAGATTCTAATTTAAATTCTCCCACACCTGATTTTTCAAAATACTTTAATCCGCGACCAATATAAATCTTACGCTTAGTGGCGTTGCTGCCGTATTCTTTATTCCACTCTCCCATTTTCTTTCCAAGGTAATAGCCATCCCAAAATCCGCGGTTGAATACTGTTTCCAATCGTTTCTTCCAGTCTTCAATTTTCTCTTGCGTGTAAGTTCCTTCATTATAGGAATCGATGGCTTCACGGTAACATTTGGTAACCGTGTAAACATAATCAGCAGAACGACCACGGCCTTCAATTTTTAAAACAGAAACGCCGGCATCTAAAATTTGATTGAGAAAATCAATAGTGCATAAATCCTTTGCCGACATGATGTATTCGTTATCGACTTCAAATTCTACGCCGTCTTCTTTGTCGGTAACGATATAACTTTTGCGGCAATTTTGATTGCAGGCACCACGATTAGCAGAAGCATAATTCGAATGCAGACTTAAATAACACTTTCCTGAAATAGCCATACATAATGCGCCGTGCGCGAAGATTTCTACTTCAATTAATTTCCCTGCCGGACCGGTGATATTTCTACGTTTAATTTCACGGGTGATTTCCGCTACTTGCTTTAAACTTAATTCGCGGGCGAGAACAACTACATCCGCAAAATTGGCATAGAACTCAATCGTATCAATGTTTGAAATATTCGCTTGAGTTGAAATATGCACTTCAACGCCTTCTTTCTTCGCGTAATTCAATACAGCATGATCTGAGGCGATAATGGCGGTGATGCCGCTTTCCTTAGCTGCATTCACAATACTTTTCATTAAAGCAATATCATGATCATACAACACCGTATTAAGCGTTAAATAAGTTTTTACATTATTCTCCTTTCCTATCTGAGCAATTTGCTTTAAATCCTCTAATGTAAAATTATTGGCGCTGCGTGCACGCATGTTTAATTGCTCAACACCAAAGTAAACAGAATTACATCCTGCTTTAATAGCCGCCATTAAAGATTCGTATGAACCGGCCGGCGACATTAGCTCTATTTTCTGATTTGAATTGCTCATGAAATTTGTCGCGTTAAATTATAACAAACACAGAAGAATGAGTATGATTAAAGTCATTTTTACCAATGAAAAATCAATAAAAAAGCCCCCATATTTCTATGGAGGCTTTTTAAAATGATTCGCTAAATTATTTTACCGGTTGCATTGCTTCAACAGTAATGTTCAACTTCACGTTTTCACCAACTGTTAAGCCACCACCAATATTGTATTCGCTACGGCTGATAGCACCGCGCGCTTCAAAACCTGCGATGTTATATTTACCGTGATCACCATAATCTTGCATTGAAGTTCCCATGTAATTAAAATACAATTCGAAATCCTTCGTTACACCTTTTAAAGTTAATTTACCTTTTGCGATATAAGCGTATTCAGCAGCTGCATCTTCATCTTTTACAACTTCAGAAGCTTCGAAAGTTGCTGTTTTAAATTTAGCTGTTTCGAACAATTCAGGTTTTTCTTTTAAGTGACCATCACGCATTGAATTTTGAGTGTTGATTGACTCCATATTCATTACGATAAAGATTTTTGGTCCGTTAGCATTTTGTAAGTTAACATAACCGCTATCGATTTGAATTGTACCTTTCACATCCGTAACAACGTTACGTACACTGAAAGCAATTGAACTATGTGAAGCATCTACGTCATACGCGCCATTCAATTCATCAATGCTCTTTTTATTAGCATTCATGATGCTATCGCATTGTTCTTTGCTTGTGCAAGTATATTCTTGTCCGTTAATGTTACACTTAATCACTTCTTCAGTCACCATTCCTTTTTCGCAGCATTCTCCACCTTCACCACCTGTTACAGCGATATAAGGAGCGATAACTAAAGAAACGATACTCATTAATTTAATTAAGATATTCATAGATGGGCCTGAAGTATCTTTGAATGGATCACCTACTGTATCACCTGTTACAGATGCTTTGTGTGGTTCAGATTTTTTGTAGAAAGTTTCGCCATTAATTACAACACCTTTTTCGAAAGATTTCTTAGCGTTATCCCAAGCACCACCGGCATTATTTTGGAAAATACCTAATAACACACCCGATACAGTAACACCTGCTAATAAACCACCTAATACTTCAGGACCGAAAATGAAGCCAACGATTACCGGAGTAATTAAAGCGATAGCACCCGGCATCATCATTTCGCGTATAGAAGCTTTTGTAGAGATAGCCACACATTTTTCGTACTCAGGTTTTGCTTTGTATTCCATGATACCAGGAATTTCGCGGAACTGACGACGCACTTCCTGTACCATGTCCATTGCAGCACGACCTACAGCAGCAATTGCTAAAGCCGAGAAGATAAATGGAATCATTGCACCAACAAATAAACCTGCTAATACATTGGCTTTATAAATATCGATTGCAGAAATTCCTGCTACACCAACGAACGCTGCGAATAAAGCTAATGAAGTTAAAGCTGCAGAAGCAATAGCAAAACCTTTACCGGTTGCTGCAGTGGTGTTACCAACTGCATCTAAATTATCTGTACGCTCACGAACTTCAGGAGGTAACTGACTCATCTCAGCGATACCACCTGCGTTATCAGCAATCGGACCGAAAGCATCAATTGCTAATTGCATAGCAGCAGTTGCCATCATACCCGCAGCAGCAATAGCCACACCATATAAACCTGCGAAATAATAAGAACTCATGATACCTGCAGCTAATACGATTGTAGGAACAACAGTAGATTCCATACCAACTGATAAACCACCAATAATATTTGTAGCGTGTCCGGTTGCAGATTTTTGAATGATAGAATTTACCGGACGCTTACCCATTGCGGTATAGTATTCAGTAATCCAACTCATAATCGCACCAACGATAGAACCAATTAAAATAGCAATGAAAACACTCATGCTGGTGAATTCGTATCCACGTAAGCTTAGAGTTTCAGGCAACATCCATTTTACTAAAGGATAAGATGCAACAACTGTTAATACGATAGAAATGATGTTACCAAGATTTAATGCGTTTTGTACAGAATCCTTTTCACCTTTCACACGAACAAACATGGTACCGATGATAGAGAAAATAATTCCTAGACCTGCAATTAACATTGGTAATAAAATCGGAGAAAGACCGTTGAATTTATCGCCGGTTGCATCGATTTCCTGACCTAATACCATTGTCGCTAAAATGGTAGCAACATAAGAACCGAATAAATCGGCACCCATACCTGCAACGTCACCTACGTTATCACCTACGTTGTCTGCAATTGTTGCAGGGTTACGAACGTCATCTTCAGGAATACCTGCTTCTACTTTACCTACTAAGTCAGCTCCAACGTCAGCAGCTTTTGTATAAATACCACCACCAACACGTGCAAATAAAGCGATAGATTCAGCACCTAAAGAGAAACCGGTTAATACCTCGATAGCACGTTGCATACCTTCGCCGCTAACGCTATCCACAAACATTCCGTAGAATACGATGAATAAACCACCTAATCCAAACACTGCTAAACCGGCAACACCTAATCCCATTACAGTACCACCTGTAAAAGATACTTTTAAAGCTTGTGCTAAAGAAGTACGTGCTGCTTGTGTAGTACGAACGTTAGCTTTTGTAGCCACTTTCATACCAATATATCCTGCAGTTGCAGAAAAAACGGCACCAATAATAAATGCAACAGCAATAATCCAGTGTGAGTGGATTTCGCGGCCATTTACTTCATGAATTGTACCGCTCCATCCTAAAAGGATAGCTGCTACAACTACGAAATAACCTAAAACTTTCCATTCAGCTTTCAAAAAAGCCATAGCACCTGAGGCAATATAACCCGCAAGCTCTTTCATATTGGCATCACCGGCATCTTGTTTACTAACCCAAGCCGATTTTACTGCCATTACTAACAAACCGATGATTCCAAGTACAGGAATCAAATAAATAACGTTCTCGTTCATAATTAATAATATAGGGGTGCAAAAATAGGAAAATTGTTGGAAATATGAAATTATATATTTATTTGTATATCAATTACTTACATAAAATAGTGATTTAAGTCCTTTACCTTTATATTTGAGGTCATACAATGCAGCATTTCGATTTGATAGTTATAGGTGGTGGTCCGAGCGGATATGCAGGTGCCATGCGTGCCATCGATTTTGGAAAAAAAGTTCTATTAATAGAAAAGAAAAAAATTGGAGGTGCCGGAGTATACGATGGTGTTCTTACTTCAAAAACTTTATGGGAAAGTTCAATGAAGGTAGCTTCGATTCGCGAAAACATTCCGGATTATAAAATAAGCTATTCTGAACTATCAAGAACTGTTAACGAAGCCGTTTTTGAACGCAAATCGCAAATGACCATTCACTTGCACCTGCTTCAAAAGTTCAGAAACCATTTATTTTTTTACGAAAAAGGAACGGCAGCCTTCGTTGATAAACATACCATACTGGTCACAAAAGAAGATGGTTCCAAAAAAGAATTTACCGCAGATCATATTTTAATAGCAACCGGGAGCCGACCTCGCATTCCACAGAATATAACGGTCGACGAACAAACCATTATTACAAGTGATGGCATTAAAAATTTAAAAACAATTCCGAAAAGCATTGTTGTGTTAGGTGCCGGTGTGATTGGCTGCGAATTTGCTACAATCTTTTCCAACCTCGGACAAACAAAAGTTTATTTGATTGATAAAGCCGAACGTATTTTACCTTTTGAAGATGAAGACGTGGCTAAAGTTGTTACAGATAATCTTACAGCAAATGGAGCAGTTGTACATAGCGGCGCTTCCTTGAAAAGGATGGACATTAAACCTGAAGGGGTTGAATATGAATTGTCATATAAAGACGGGAAAAGTGAAGTATTGAGAGTAGAGAAAGCATTGGTTTCCATTGGCCGTGTTCCTAATGTAGAAAATATAGGCTTGGAAAATGCAGGAGTAAAATTAAATGATAGAGGAAGTGTGTGGGATGATGACACACAGACGAATATCAGTAATATTTATGTTGCAGGAGATGTTACAACAGAAATGGCTTTAGTGAATGTTGGTGAACGCGAAGCCAGACACGCTGTTGTTAGAATGTTTGGTCCTACAATTAAACCACTCACCTATAAAAACATTTCCACTATAATGTTTTTAAATCCGGAAGTGGCCGCCGTTGGAATGAATGAACAAGAATGCAATGCCAAAGGAATTCCGCATAAAGTAGTAAAACTCGATTATAGTACCAATGCGCGCTCCATTGCGATGCGAAAAACAAAAGGGTTTTTTAAGATTATTGTTACCAACGATAGCGGCATGCGCATATTAGGAATGCGCGTGGTAGGTGAACATGCCAGTAGTGCCATTCAAGGTGTGGCTTATTTAATTCATACCAATCAGGGAATACGTGAACTCGCCGATATGATGCATCCCCATCCAAGTATTATTGAAGGTGTTCAAGAATGTTTACGTATGTTACTTAACAAATCCATTTACAAACCGTACATCTTCAACGATCGTTTAAAATGTTACGTTTGTGAAAATGGAGTATGTACGCCAATCAATAGCTTGATTTAAAACTCGAAGGTAAAAGAAGTGCCGGATTTAACTTCGGTTCTAAGTTTTCCATCTAATTGCTCCGTTAAAGCTGTAATTAATTGCAAGCCTAAAGTGGACGGATTCTTCAAATTTATTTTTCCTTTTATGCCGGAACCGTTATCAGACACTTTTAAAAGATAATGTGTTTTCGCGTTTTTTCGAGTAGCAAATAAAATATCAACGCGCCCTTTGTTTGTGTTCTTAAAAGCATGCTTAAAGGAATTAGAAAGAAGCTCATTGATGATAATGCCGCACGGAATCGCTTTATCAATCTCAATAAACTGTTCGCTTACCAAAACTTTCAGATTTACTTTTACATCCTTATTTACACGGTAAGTAGAAGAAATAAAACTGACTAATTCTTGTAAGTACTCCTTGATATTAATTTGCGACAAATTTTTTGACCGATATAAAAGTTCGTGTATTATTGCCATTGACTTGATTCGCCCAATGCTCTCGGTATACTTTTCTTTTGCTTCCGAATCGTTGATTTTCTCTGCTTGTAAATTCAGTAAACTGGAAACGATTTGCAAATTGTTCTTGACCCTATGATGAATTTCCTTAATCAAAAATTCTTTTTCGTTAAGCGAAGATTTTAGTTTTTCTTCGATATTCTTTCGTTCTAAAAAAGCAGGAATGGAAATTGCATCGCTCTTTTTTTCTCGCTTTGCTTTTTTAAGATAGGCATCAATTTTATGAGGCGGTGCCATGATAAAGGTACAATGCTTATCACCTTTCGCTCTGCAAGAAATTTCCACGGCAGTTAATGGAACACCAAAACTTTCTTGGCACCAGCCACTTGAGTAACCGGAATTCATTATACATACTGTTGTCTTGGATTTTTTTCCTGCACGCAACCAGCTATCCGCTTCAAATGAAAAAGGGTGATTATATTTTAAGAAATAATTTTCATCCGGACTTGGTTTACTCTCCGGCAATATATCAACGAAAGCCCAACCCGAATAAGCAAAATGAACAGGTCCGGCCGATAATTTACTGATTGGATCTTTCAACTTCATCTTTTTATGGAAGTTTTTGGCATCTTCCATTCCGATTAAGTGCGCCAGGTCAAATAAAATATTTTTCGCAATTCCTATGGCTTCTTCTTCGCCCCTATTGCTGTATAACTGAACAAATGAATTTAAAAACTCATACGAAAGGGCTGAGGCTCGCACTAAAACATAACGTTGATCATTGATTTCGATAGTACCTTCCGATGGAGAAAACTTTAAATTTTTAAAATAGGCGCCAACTGTATCTTCTGCCTTTTTAAAAATAGGTTTAAAGACATCAGGCGCACTTACCTTAGGTTTGTTATCGGATTTTGAAAATTGTTTTTTAAGCTCGGCGTTCTCCTCACTTAATTTTTCGATGATGCTTTTTAGGCGCTTTATTTCTTTCAGGTTTTCCGACATTAAGCATAATTAATGGAATCAAGAACCTTTATACTAAAGTAAACAAAATTAGCGATATATGTTAGCTATTGAGTAAAAAGCTAGGATTTAGATTTTTTAGGAAGTATATTTACACCGTGAGAAATTTAATTTCCATAGTACTTTTATCTGTCTTCCTGATTCAAGCCTCAGCTAAATTTATCATTTATATAAATTTTAAAATAAATCAGGATTACATTGCTAAGAATTTGTGTGTTAAAAAAGAAATTGCGAACAATGATTGTGAGGGTGGATGTTGTTTAAAAGAATCATTGGAGAAAGAAGAAAAATCTGAAAATCCTCTTACTAACTTTCCGAAGGAAAAATCCGAAACTTTTTTTATTCCTGTTCAGCTAAAACAAACACTACAAAAAGGTCAAGTAATTTCAAATATTCATTTTATTTATATGGATAAGCCAACCCAGGATTATCCTTTGAGTATTTTTCATCCACCCCAGACTTCTTGATTTTTATTTTCTAAAAATCATTTATTCACTTA
>CAYQDP010000041.1:0-11777 GCA_964416235.1 uncultured Flavobacteriaceae bacterium
ATGTACAATATTTTGCAGGTAAGGATAAAACACAGGATGTGTTCTTCCATATCTTTAATCATTTACACCAATTAGGAAAACAGGTTATCCTAACCGCTGACCGCGCTCCAGTTGACATTCAAGGAATCGAACAGCGTTTATTAAGCCGTTTCAAATGGGGCTTAAGCGCAGATTTACAAGCTCCGGGATTAGAAACCCGTATTGCTATCTTAGAAAAGAAAATTTATAACGAAGGTATTCAATTACCAAAAGAAGTAATCGAGTATTTAGCTTACAGCATCACTTCTAACGTTCGCGAATTAGAAGGTGCATTAATCTCTTTATTAGCTCAGTCTTCTTTAAATAAGAAAACTATCACTTTAGAATTAGCTAAAAACATGATCGATAAATTCGTAAAGAGCACTGCTCGCGAAGTATCTATCGATTATATCCAAAAAGTGGTTTGCGATTATTTCGACTTAGCTATAGATACCATGAAATCAAAAACACGTAAACGTGAAGTGGTTCAAGCTCGTCAGATTGCGATGTATTTCGCTAAGAACATGACCAAATCATCTTTAGCTACTATTGGTATGCATTGCGGCGGTAAAGATCACGCTACTGTTTTACACGCATGCCGTACGGTAAATAACCTAATGGATACCGATAAACGCTTTAAAGCTTATATCGAAGAGTTAGAAAAGAAAATCAGCATTAGCAACTAAAAATAAAACCCCGGTAAATCCGGGGTTTTTTATTTCCTCTTATTCTTATCCCAACTCCACAATACCCTTAGCACCAGAAAAAACAATATTGCCAACAATACGTAGGTCCAGTTTTCAGAAACACCATACGTACTGTCATAAGGCCTTCCGGCAGATTGCTTGGAAATTAAATAAAACAGCTGCGTGAAACATTTAATCATTGCCGTGCACAAAATCGTTATGCGTAAATACCCTCACCGGATACAAGGCAGCAAAAAAGCCTATCAGCATAATTAATCCTATAATCCAGATAAAGTCTTTCACTTGCATGGCTATAGGATAATAAGGAACTATGCCCTCTTCGTCAAATTCTACAAAATGAAATTTCATTTGAAACACGCACACCATAAAACCAACAAACAATCCTATTGAAGCGCCTATAGCAGTAATTAAAAAACCCTCTCCCATAAAAATGTTTCTAATCAATTTATTGTCAGCGCCTAAATAGTATAAAGTTTTAATATCCTTCTTTTTCTCTATAATGAGCATAGTTAAGGCTCCAATGATGTTAAAAGTGGCTATAATCAAAATAAAAGCCAGAATAATGAAGGTCCAGAGCTTTTCCGTCTCCAAAGTCTTAAATAAGACATCGTTTAGCTGATAACGATTTTTCACAACAAAACCGGGACCCATCAACTCAGCAATTTGCTCTTGTACATCGTTAGCATTACTTCCCGGTAAGGTGCTTACCTCAACAGATGAAGCTTCATTTGGACAATCAAATAACTGCCGCGCTAATTGAATATCCGTAATTATATATTTAAAATCAAAATCGTCGTTCAGCGAAAAAGTACCTGAAGGAAAAACAAATTTCTGATTGAAATTATCATCCGGATTAATGCTTTCCGTTCCCCCTCTTTTTGGACTGTAAATACTAATTTGCTCTATGAGGTTATTAATATTTATCTGTAACTGATTGGCAACTCCCCGTCCGAAAACCGCAAAATAAGTATCCTTATTTTTTAGAACATAACTCCCCTCCTTAATTACCGAATCAAAACGGGTAACATCAATGAAATTTTCGTCAACTCCCTTAACTGTAACTATAGTCTGTTTATCGTTTGCCTTTAAAAGTGCGTTATCGCTTAAACATATCGATACTTTGTCTACCCCATTAATCTCTTTTATTTTCCCAATGAGGGCATTACTGTAACTAAAAAACTTACCCTTGGCAGGCATTATTTTTATATCAGGCTCAATGGCATTATATGCGTCAGCCACCACACCGGTGAGACCGTTCATTGCAGAGAGGATGATAACCAGAGCAGCAGTTGTAAAAGCAATGGCAATAATGCTAATCCAACTGATGATATTAATGGCGTTGTTGGATTTCTTGGAAATAAGATACCTCTTTGCTATTTGAAAGGATAAATTCAGAATTTATTTTTTTAATAATTCTTCAATCTTCATGGCATAATCCAGTGAATCGTCGAGGAAAAACTGCAATTCAGGAACAACTCTTAACTGCTTCCCGATAATCATACCAAGGCGCTTACGAATAATATAATTCTGTTCGTTTACTAATTTAAATATGGCAGCTTTATCTTTAGTAGCCATTATGCTTATGTACACTTTTGCGGTACCCAAATCCGGACTCACACGAACAACAGTAACAGTAATAAACGCGCCGCCAAACATTGCACGCGCTTCGCTCCTGAAAATTTCCGCCAATTCCTTTTGAAGCAGCTTATTTACCTTTTGTTGCCTTACACTTTCCATGCTCACAAAGGTAGTGAGATTTTAGGGAAATTTAACCCGTGGCTTGTAATAATTTGTTGTTATCTTCGTTAACGCAATATGCTAAGGCTTTTTTCAGCACTAAAATACATTAACGGATATTGGCGTTACGCCTTTCTCAATATATTTTTCAATATCATTCAATCCGTTTTGGGAGTTTTTTCAATTGCTTTGGTCATACCTTTTTTAAAGTTATTGTTTGAAAAGGGCAATGAGGATTATATTCTGATTCTTTCTCAAGGAATTCCTAAATTCTCCGCTTCCATCGATTACTTCATGAACTACTTTGATTTTACGATGGCTTTTTACATTGTTACTTACGGAAAAGTTTATGCCTTAACATTTATTTGCACAGCAATTATTATTATGACAGTTGTCAAAAATTTTTCTCGCTACATGGCCATGTACTTCTTAGCGCCTATAAGAAATGGTGTAGTACGAGATTTAAGAAATAGAATATTTTCCAAATCACTCAACCTCCCATTATCTTATTATAGCAACGAACGAAAAGGTGACATCATTAGTCGAATGACAAGCGATGTTCAGGAAATTGAATGGAGCATCATGCAAACTTTAGAATTAATTTTCCGTGAACCAATTGTTATTGTTTTTTCTCTTATCATGCTGATTTCGATTAGCGGATACTTAACGCTTTATGTTTTACTCTTCTTACCCGTTGCCGGAATTGTAGTCGCCATTATTGGAAAAAGCCTTAAGCGTAATGCTCAAAAAAGCAAAGAATTACTTGGGCATCTCTTCTCCATCATGGAGGAAACTTTAGGCGGACTAAAAATCATTAAAGCTTTTACAGGAGAGAATTTTGTGAATTCGCGTTTTCAAAAAATGAACAACGACTATTACAATCAGTCGGTGAAAGTTTATCGTAAAACGGATCTTACCTCGCCCATCAGTGAATCGGTTGTGGTTTGTATTCTTATGCTCATTATGTTTATTGGCGGTAAAATGGTTTTGAGCGGCGACGGCACATTAAGTGCAGCAGCTTTCATTGGATATTTTGCTGTAGCCTCACAAATCGTTCCGCCAATTAAACAAATCACACAAGCCTACAATAATATTCAGAAAGGTGTGGCATCAGAAGAACGCATCAATAAAATTTTAGATGCAGAAATAAACATTACCGAGAAAAAAGACGCGAAAACCATTGAGTCATTTAATACCGGGGTTGAATTTAAAAATGTTTCTTTTGCCTACCATAAAGGAGATGCCGTTCTTAAAAACATTAACCTCAACATACCAAAAGGAAAAACGATTGCATTAGTCGGACAAAGCGGAAGCGGTAAAACAACATTGGCTGATATGGTTCCGCGTTTTTACGATGTGGATGAGGGTGAATTATTAATTGACGGAATCAATGTAAAAGATCTTCGAATAAAAAATTTACGTGAGCAAATTGGAATGGTTTCTCAGGAAAGTATTTTATTTAACGATACAGTATTCAACAACATTGCATTTGGAATTACTAATGCAACTAAAGAAGACGTGATGAATGCGGCTAAAATTGCCAACGCTCATGATTTTATTGCCGCCATGCCTGAAGGCTATGATACCAATATCGGTGATCGCGGAGGCAAATTAAGCGGTGGACAGCGCCAACGTATCAGTATCGCGAGAGCTGTTTTAAAAAATCCACCGATTTTAATTTTAGATGAAGCGACTTCTGCTTTAGATACTGAAAGCGAGAAGTTAGTTCAGGATGCTTTATCTAACCTCATGCAAAACCGTACCAGCATTGTAATTGCACACCGTTTAAGCACTATTGCTAATGCTGATGAAATTATTGTAATGCAGCAAGGACAAATTGCTGAGCGCGGAACTCATTCACAACTCATAGCTCAAAATGGTATTTACAAAAAACTCTGCGACATGCAGAGTTTTAAGTAATTCAATCTTATTTTTTATTTTTTCATGAGGTGCCAAAAGCGCCAATACAACGCAATACCAACAAATACTAAACTGAAAGTTAGCGCCCACCAAATTCCTATTACCTCCATCTTATAAGTAAATCCTAACAAGTACGCCAGCGGTAAGGCCAAAACCCAATAACCTATTAAAGTAATGTAGGTAGGAAACTTCACATCTTCAATACCTCTTAATATCCCAATAGAGGTTACTTGCAATCCGTCAAACATCTGAAAGAAGGCGGCGATAATTAAAAGACTTGAACTTACTTTTAAAATTTCAGTATCTGCCGTGAAAATTTTAGGTAAAACATCGCTCAATAAAGCAAACACTATTGCAAAAAAACCCATGCAGAGTAACACCAACATCACCGCAATATTTCCGGCGCGCTTTGTCTCATGTTTGTTTTTTTCGGCCGCAAAATTACTCACGCGAATTGTGCCTGCACTGCTGAGTCCGCTCGCAAACATATATGTACCCGATGCTAATGTAATAGCAATGCCATGCGCATCTATGGCTTCTTTTCCAAACTTACCTGCCATAAATAATGCTACCACAAATGCGGCTACCTCAAATGTAAATTGAAAAGCAGAATTAATACCGATTTTCCAAATTGGCTTAATCGCTGTTAAATTTATCTTTACCTTTTTTAATTGCGGAACAATTTCTCTTGTTTTTTTATTCCTAAAAATATACCAAACAAAAGAAGCTCCCATGAAACATCTGGCTATAAAAGTAGCCCAAGCTGAACCCATATAACCCATTTCGGGCAAACCACACTTACCATATATTAAGGCATAGTTCAAAACAATATTAAGCAGATTGCCTGTTATACTAATGTACATGGCAGCGCGTGTATTACTTAATCCTTCGGTATACTGTTTACAGGTAAAGAAAAACGAAACAGGAATCATGGAAAAGATTAATACATTAAAAAATGGCTTCGATAATTCAACCACGTCGGCAGGCTGTTGCATATAATCCATCAAAGGACTCATGAAAAACAATATGATGAATGCAATGATTGAAACGCCTGTATTTAAAAACATGGAGTTTTTAAATAACGAGGCTTTTTCTTTCACATCATCTTTCACATGCGCCGAGGAAACCAATGGTGTGGAAGCGTAACTCATTCCAATTAAAAACACCAGTAACAGAACAAATATTCCATTCGCTGAAATACCTGCTGCTTGTTCTGTTTTTCCAATCTGTCCTAAAAAATAATTATCCACCATTCCGGTAAATACATGACCTATCTGTGTTGCAATTAATGGCAACGAGAGGAGAATTGTTTCTTTTATATGTTGTCTTTTACTTAACGTTTTCATAAAAAAAATGCGGGCCAATATAAAGCCCGCACTTCTGTTTCTTTATAATTGACCTTTTATTTAGTTTGATTTGGGCGGGCAGCTTTCATCGCTAAAACATATTTCCATAATGCGTCCTTCTGTACATCGGTTATTTTTGCCTTTGGTGCCATTCTGTTGATTGCTTTCTCCCATTCCTGCTCACTGCGTGAAAAAATATTCTTTTGCCCGTGGCATTTAGTACATGGTCCTGAATAAACAGCATAACCTTCATTCAGAGTTTGCAGGCTTACATCAGCATATTTTCCCTGTATGGCTTTTACCTCAGCATCTCCGGGCGTTAAAGAAGCTTCGGTACCAGAACCGGCTTTCTTCGATGAACCACAAGAGAACGCCATGAAGACGACTATCGATGCAACAGTAAATATTTGTAATTTCATACTTTCTAATTTTCGTTAAAATTAATTTTTATTTTGGAAACTGCAATTGAAAAAATTGTTAATGATGTTTACGAGCAACGTTATTGCGTGCTAGATAACTTTATTTCCGCTAATGAAATGGCAACATTAGTGCAGAAAATAAATATACTTTATAAAAATAAGCAGTTGAAACAAGCCGGCATTGGAAAAAATGCCGAACACTTAACCAACACCGATATACGGAGTGATTTTATTTATTGGGTGGACGAAAATGATACGGAGTTGCAATCCATATTCTTCCATTTTATAACTGAATTAACTCTATCGCTTAATCGCCGTTTTTATTTAGGATTAAAAGAACATGAATTTCATTTGGCGTTGTATCCTCCCGGTAGCTTTTACAAAAAACACAGAGATGCCTTTAAGAGTGATGATGCAAGAAAAATAACCGTGTTACTTTATCTTAACCAAAATTGGAAATCAGAAGATGGTGGAGAATTAATACTTTATAAAGATGACAACTCTTCATTAACTATTGAGCCCTTAGGTGGCCGGCTACTCGTATTTGAAAGCGAAATGGAACACGAGGTTTTAATCAGCAATACTAACCGTTACAGCCTTACCGGTTGGATAAAAAACAAAAGCCGTCTGATTTAGACGGCTTTTTAATTCGTGGTATGCTTATTTTATAAGTGTAAAGAGGCTTTCTTTTCTAACAATTCAGCTTCTTGCTCCACATTATCTTCATCCTTAATACAGCAATCAACCGGACAAACAGCCGCGCATTGAGGTTCATCGTGGAAACCAACACATTCTGTACATTTATCGGTAACAATAAAATACACATCCATAGAGCCGGGCGTTTGCGGACTTTCAGCATCAACTTCCAATCCCGAGTTCTTTCCTTTAAACATTCCTTTTAAGCTCGTTCCATCAGAAAAACGCCACTCAGCGCCCCCTTCATAGATAGCATTATTCGGACATTCAGGCTCACAGGCTCCGCAATTAATACACTCATCTGTAATTTTAATAGCCATTTTAACTAGTTTTGCATTTAAATTTAAGCTGCAAATATACGGGGTTATATGGAAATAAAACAAAGAATAAATGCATTTGTTCAAAGTGGACTGTTCATTAAAAGGCATTTTAGTCGCAACGAATGGATTGAAAATGAGAATGGTTTACACGAAGGCCTAGAAAAACTAAGTGAGGCAGCTTATACTTATAACGGTTGGTTCATAAAGGATTTTATTAAGGAAAGTCTGGTGAATATTGCTGAAATGTTAAACAAGGAAGCATTAGAGGCTTTTTGCAAAAACATTCCTGAACCCAAACAACAAAAAACAGTTGCTATTATAATGGCCGGAAACATTCCTTTAGTTGGTTTTCATGATTTAATGTGCGTACTGCTAAGTGGACATAAAATCTTGGTTAAACTTTCCTCGGATGATAATGTGTTGATGCCTTTTTTTATCAAACTTTTGGAACATTATGAGCCTGCCATTTCAAATCAAATTAGTTTTAGTACCGGTAAATTGAGTGATTTTGACGCTGTAATTGCAACGGGAAGCAACAATACATCTAAACACTTTGAATATTATTTCAGCAAATACCCCAACATCATTCGCAAAGGCAGAACCTCTATTGCTGTTTTAACCGGTAAGGAATCAACGGAAGATTTAAAAAATTTAGGGAAAGACCTCTTTCTTTATTTCGGACTTGGGTGCAGAAATGTTTCTAAAGTTTTGGTGCCGGAAGGCTACAGTTTTGATACGCTATTTGAAGCCATATATGATTACAAATTTGTTGTAGATAATAAAAAGTATGGCAACAATTATGATTATAACAGAGCGGTTTACTTATTAGGAGGTGAAAAGTTCTTAGATAATAATTTCTTAATGATTAAACCCGATAAAGGATTGTTTTCGCCGGTTTCGGTTCTTTACAGCGAAGAATATTCAAATGAAACGCAACTAAAAAACTATCTAAACGAGAATAAAGAGAATTTACAGTGTATCGTTGGTAGCAGTCCCGGAATGATACCTTTCGGTTATTCACAACAGCCTGTTATTACTGATTACGCCGATGGTGTGAATACGATGGATTTTTTAGTAAATTTATGAAGTGTTTAAAAAGCTGTTTTTCATAGCCTTTTCATTTGTCGGCAGTTTTGCCTTTGCGCAAGTGCCAACCGCTAATATTATTGTTCCGAGCAATACTATTTGTACAGGACAAACCGTAATATTTACTTCTATTACTACCAATACACCAACATCATTTAGCTGGACCGTTAATCCAAGCATTGAAGTGGCTTATTTGAGCAGCACTAACCAACCAACAATAGCTTTAGGTTTTACATATCCGGGTGTTTACACTGTTTCTTTAACTGTTGCTAATGTTTCAGGAAGTTTTACGGCAGCACAATCAGTAACAATTAGCTCCACACCTCGTGCAAGTTTTTCGGCGAGCTTAAATACCGTTGGATTTCCTAATCAAATTGTACTCACCAACTTTTCAAGTAACGCTACCAATTACGCATGGTTATTCAGCGATACCCCTGCTGTAGATACAAATACAAATACAACCCACGATTATACAAGCAGCGGCGCGTACACCGTTAGTTTAATTGCTTATAACTCTAATGGATGCAGCGACACTTCTGATTACAGCTTCTTTATTTCAGATACGTCAGGGATCACTTTACCCAATGTATTTACACCCAACGCGGATGGTGTTAATGATGTTTTCAAACCGATTGCTCGTGGTATAAAAACCATGAAAGTAAATATTTACAGTCGCTATGGAAATTTAGTAGCTAACTGGGAAACCATTAATGGTCACTGGGACGGATATACACCAAGCGGTATGCTTTGCGAAAGTGGAACTTATTTTTGTGTTGTTGAAGCGACAGGCTTCGATGGTCAAAGTTATAAACTCAAAGGCTATATCTCCTTATTTCGAAATTAAAGCGCTATCCTAAAGGTTAAAAACATATCCTTTAATTATCACAATCAAAACGTATTTACGGGCATTAAAAACTTATCGTTTGAAGTTAACGACGGGGAAATACTTGCCATGTTAGGCCCTAGCGGTGAAGGTAAATCTACACTCATTAAATGTATTTACGGATTGGTAGATTTAGATGAAGGAGAGATTTGGTTTAACAAACACAAAGTGTTAGGTCCTTCATACAATTTAATTCCCGGTTATCCGGATATGAAATTAGTGAGTCAGGATTATTATGTTTTGGATAATCACACAGTGGAGGAAAATGTAAAAGACATGTTGATTGGTTTGACTGATGAATATAAAGAAAAAAGAAGTCATAAAATATTAAAGCTGCTTGAACTTGAATCCATCAAACATTTACAAGCAAAGAATTTATCCTCCGGTCAAAAACAACGTGTAGCAATTGCGAGAGCATTGGCATTGTTTCCAAAATTAATTTTACTGGATGAACCTTTTAGTAATCTCGATAAAATATTAAAAGATAAATTATTTGCTTTCATAATTCATGAAGCAAAAAAGAAACACTGCGGTGTAATTCTAATTACGCATCAAGCTGAGGAAGCATTAAAATACGCCGACAGAATTGCAGTTTTGGTAAATGGTACAATTGCGCAAATCGGAGAAAAAAACAAAGTGTATTACGAACCACGTAATTTAAAAGTGGCGAAAATTTTGGGTGACTATAATGTTTTTGATTATAAAGATTTTGAGAAAGATTCTCCCTTCTTTAAATCCAAGAAACGAATTTTACTTCGTCCAAATCAATTCAAAATATCCGATAAAAAGACCGGAGACTTATTTGCTATTTATCTTAATCACTTTTTTAATGGTAAATGTTTCGAACTTTTGCTCCAAACCAAAAGCGGAAAAGAAATCATTATATACTCTTCGCAAGCCCCTAAATACACGGGCGACTTCTATTTTAAAGTAGTTTAGATTATTGTTTTTCAAGTATTTACAACCATTCAGTTGGACTTCAACTAACCTTTTGCTAACTTTATGCGTTGTAACTTATATGCGTTTCACTGCTCGCTTTTTTATTAGTTGGATTTTAGGCGCAATCGCCATGTACTCGGCATTTTATGTTTGGCATGGTATTTTCTTAAACGACTTCAAGCAAATTCAATTTCCGTTTATTTGGTTTGTGTTATTATCAGCAGTTGCCTATTTAGTTATTTCATTTGTTATTTATCGTGTATTTGAAACCAACTGGATAAAAAACATTCATAGCATAATGTTACGCGGATTCATCAGTGGATTAATTGTGGCTGTAAGTTTATTCGCAATTATGACCGTTCTTCAAATTTCTTTTACCAAAAACATGACCTCTACTTATTTAATTACTGATTTTTTTTGGCAAATAATTGAACAAAGCATTGGCGCTACTGTGATAGTTTTAGGTAAACAATTTATTTACGAACCTGAACCTGAATTCGAAGAAATTTAATTTAAAAATCACCCAAATAAAAAACCCCGAGTACTCCTCGGGGTTTTTGTTTTTGTATAAGCTGCAATTACAGCGTTTCTTCGTGATCTAATTTATTAAGGTTACTGTTTCGCTTACTGTAAACAAAGTAAACTATCACACCAATAATTCCCCAAACAACAAATGCAATCCAGGTTTCCTTACGCACAAAGCACATTAAGAAAATATTAAAAGCAACACCTAATGTTCCAACCAAATAAACCGCAGGGGTTTTATACGGACGCTCTAACTCAGGCTTTTTGTAACGTAAAATCATAACCGCAACACAAACCATAGCAAAGGCTAATAAAGTTCCCATGCTACACATTTCGCTCACTTTATCTATTGGTGTTAATGCTGCAACCAAAGAAATAATTAATCCAACTAAGAATGTGCTCTTATGCGGAGTTTTAAAGTCGGCATGCAAGGTGCGGAAAAACTTTGGCAACAAACCATCTTTTGCCATACCTAAGAAAATACGCGTTTGTCCGAGCATCATCACTAACATTACTGATGTTAGTCCCGCAGTTGCTGCAAGCGTAATAATGAATACCGCCCAATTGATGCCAATACCTGAGAATGCTGAAGCAACAGGAGCTGCTTTATCTAACTGGTCATATTTTACCATTCCGGTTAACACTAAAGAAACCAGAATATAAAGCACTGTACAAATTACAAGCGATGCAACAATTGCAAAAGGAACATCTTTCTTAGGATTGATAGCCTCACCTGCCTGTGTAGACACAGCATCAAATCCGATGTAAGCAAAGAATACAATCGTAGCAGCAGTTAACACTCCACCAAAACCAAACTTAAATGTTTCCTTACCATCTTCACCCATTACACTAACTTTCTCGGGAATGAATGGTGTCCAATTATCCGTGTTGATATAAAATGCACCAACAATAATTACGAATAACACTACTGCTATTTTAACCACAACTATAATATTATTTGTACTAGCCGCTTCCTTAATACCTTTAATAAGAATGGCGGTTACTACCCAGGTAATTAAAAACGCGGGAAGATTAAACGCAAAAGACGGCGCTGCTAAACCAGCCGCTAAACATTTATCAGTCGCCGTTGCTAAATCATTGCACAAATAAATCGGAATATCAATATGAAATAAATGCAGCAACTTAACGAAATATCCGCTCCATGCCACTGCTACGGTTGT
>CAYQDP010000042.1:0-10754 GCA_964416235.1 uncultured Flavobacteriaceae bacterium
ACAAGGACTACCGAGACACTCTTGCCTTGTTGCTCCAACTGTGCAGTTTGAGCGTGAATATGAAGCGGAAAATTAGTGCCATATGATTCCTGTAATAGTGCCACCAGTTTACGGAAAGCGCGCAGCTTAGCGATTTCAGTAAAAAAATCAGGAGCTACCGAAAAAATAGCATGAATAGTTTTATCTTTTAAATTTCCTTTTTCATTGAGAAAATTAAAATATTCATTCACATGAGAAAGCGCGAATGCTAATTCATTTACAGTGCTGGCGCCGGCCTCTTCGTATAAACTAGCGTTAAGCGGAATGTGAACTAATTTATTCAGCACCTCCATATCCGCTTCCTGATTGTCGTGCCACTCCCCATAATAGGCGTACAAACAAATCGGGTCAATGTTTACGAAACATTTTAGTTTATTCTCAAATGCGTTTTTAGTTCCGTATATGTTTTTTAAATCTTCTAACACATGTAAAGCGTCGTTGCTAATAAAGAAATTAGAATAAATGTGTTCTAAAGAAATATCTTTGATTAATGCAGCAGTATTAATTTTTTGATGAATGTAGAATGAAAGTCCGGAAGCTCCATTTTTCAAGGCATTAATCGCTCTTTGATTTGCCTGCTTTTCATCCTTTACCAATATGTGTTCACAGATATCCCAATCCGACTCGCTAAACAGCGGTTCTTTTTTTTCCTTAATGTCTTCTGAAGTGTAAAATGGATTTACTGAAATTCCATTATGTGTTTTCCAAATGAGTTGATTGAAATCAATTCCCTTCAGATCCTTTACAATCTGATCTTTCCATTTCTGACTGTTGGTTCCTTCAAACTCGGTAAAAAGTTTCTGCATAATTAAAATATCTGTGCAATTTCTTTCTTAATGTATTCTAAAGCAATTTCGTGCGGTAATTTTTTCTCCACGTTAGCAGCAATGTTTAAAATCATCATGGCTAATTCGTTACTTGGTGCATCAGGCGCCACTTTGCTGGCAGAAATATTAATTAGCTTGATAATTTCTTCCTTCGAAGTTTTAACTAATTCCCAAGAATTATGAGAAACAAAAATTTGCTGAGAGATGTTGTGCTCATACTCTGACTTAATGGCTTGTGTTAATTCTGTTTGCAATTGACGGGCGTTCATTCCGTGTTTGTGTACACGAATCACTAGATTGTTTGGATTGATGCGCTCTAAAAAAATCACGATACGCTCATACGCTTGAATTTTTTGTGGCGTAATCATATTTTGTGCGTTTTTCTTTAATTCGTGATCGCGACGTTTCTGCTCGTTTTCAAAAAAACGTTTAACCAAATAATAAACCGCCAAAAACACAGCGCCGGCAGGCAAAATGATTTTCAAAATTTCGATAAATGCTTCCATAAATTGCAAAGGTTAGTTTCTAAATTTCGTGATTTTTTTGCTGATTTTACTATACTTTTATTTAAATATTTGTGGCAAATTTGATAGCAAAATTCTACTTCCCGTCCTGAATAACGCATTAACTGACAAATAAATACAACAATAGCGAAAATACTTACGGGTTTTTATGGAAATCATTGGTATTTAACATCTAAATAGAAAAAGAAATTATGGCAAAAATGAAAAAATTGATAACCGTAGTATTAATCTGTATTGCTACCGGCATTATTTCCATGGGCTTTTTTAGCCATTATTTCACTAAACCAATTGAAATTATGATAAGCAAAGGCGACAATTACGAAAAATTATGGAAACGTGTAGACAGCTGTGAAAACAAAGGATTAACTGAATCGGCACTCAAAATAGTGGAAGCTATTTATGCTAAAGCAAAAACGGAGAACAATGCGCCTCAATTTGTGAAAGCCGTATTGCACCGCATGAAGTTTGAAAGTGTAAAAGAAGAATTTTCGTTGGAAAAATCCATCGTGAAATTGAGGGATGAGGCGGAAGCTTCCAAGTTTCCGGTAAAACCTGTTTTACAAAGTATTTTGGCAGATGCCTATTGGCAATATTTTCAAAATAATCGCTGGAGATTTTACGAAAGAAGCACCACCGTTAATTTCAAAAATGATGATATCACCACATGGGATTTAAAAACCATTACCGATGCAACCATCAAAAACTATAAAGCTTCCTTAGACAACGCTGATAGTTTAAAAAGAACTAAAATTGATATTTATGATGAAGTGATTGTGAAGGGCACAAAAGAGTGCCGTCAGTGGCGCCCTACACTCTATGATTTCCTTGCACACCGAGCTTTAACTTTTTTCTTAAACAGCGAGCCAGATATCACACGTCCTGCAAACCGTTTCACTGTTAACAACGACATATATTTGAAGGCCTATCCTGAGTTTGTAAATGCTAATATCACAAATCCGAGTGATAGTTTAGAGACAAAATATTACGGCTTACGCTTATTGCAAGACTTAACGCGTTTTCACCAAAATGATTCTAAGCCCGATGGATTAATTGACGTTGAATTAATTCGTTTGGAGCATGTGTATAATGAATCGCAAAATTCTAAAAAAGATACTCTTTACTTCAGCGCATTAAAAGGTTTGCAATCAAAATTTGCTTCCAGTCCGCGCGTAACAGAAATCGATTATAAAATCGCCAATTGGTATTTACAAAAATCTTCTCTTTATAAGCCCTTAGCCGGTGATGATTATAAGTGGCATAAAAAAACAGCCAAAGAAATTTGCCTTGAGGCTATTAAAAAGTTTCCGGATTCTTATGGTGCCGCGCAATGCAAGAATCTTATTTCAAGCATTGAGGCAAAATCGATGAACCTAAGCATTGAGGAAGTGAATGAGATCAACAAACCATTCCGCGCCCTTATCACTTCAACTAATTTAAATAAACTTTATTTTAAAGTTGTAAAAACTTCGAATCTTGAATTAAGAAAAATTTATCGCAAAGAGTACGGCGAAAAATTATATAACAAATTATTATCGTTACCGTTAGTAAAAACATTTGAGCAGGAAATTCCGAATGATGGCGATTATCAAAGTCATAACCTCGAAATAAAAATGCCTGAATTACCCGCAGGCTATTATATGATTTTAGGTTCCGTAAATCCTGATTTTAAATATAACAGCAACCTTGTTTCTTATGCGCAGTGCATTGTTTCAGACATAGCCAGTATTGAACGCCGCAAAGAAGACGGTACTTACGATTTCTATGCTTTAAATCGCCAAACCGGTGAGCCATTAAAAAACATTCAGGTTCAATTGTGGCATGAAAAATACAATTACACCATTCGTGATTATGAAATTAAAAAAGGTGAGAGTCTGAAAACGGATGATAAAGGTTATTTCAACATTAGTTATAAAAATGGCAACGATCGTTCTTTCTTCGTTGAATTAACAAATGGAAATGACACCTACTTTAACAACAATAGTTATTACACGTACAAGCCTTACGAAAATGAGTACACACAAATACGTTCTTATTATTTTACTGACCGTGCGATTTATCGTCCCGGACAAACCGTTTATTTCAAAGGCATTGTTTTAGAAGGTAAGAATAACGACAATTTCAAAATTAAAGCTAACTATCCGGTTACTGTTGCATTCTATGACGTTAACTATCAGAAAATATCCGAACAGAACCTAACAACAAACGAGTATGGCTCGGTAAGCGGACAATTCATTGCCCCGCAAGGTGTATTAAACGGACAAATGCACATTACCGACGGACATGGCACCGCTTATATTTCGGTTGAAGATTATAAACGTCCGAAATTTGAAGTGAATTTTAATCCGGTAGTTGGTTCTTACAAAATTAATGATGAAGTTACCGTTACAGGTTTAGCCAAAGCTTACGCCGGTAATGTTATTGATGGCGCAAAAGTGAGTTACCGTGTGGTTAGACGCGTCAACTATCCATATTGGTGGTGGTGGTACCGTCCATATTATACCGAATCCCAAGAAACTGAAATTACAAATGGAGAAACCGTTACAAACGATACCGGAACCTACATCATTAAATTTAAAGCATTGCCTGATGAAAGTGTTTCGAAGAAAAGTCAAGCAACTTATCAATACGAAATTTACGCTGATGTCATAGACATTAACGGAGAAACGCATAGCTCACAAGCGTATGTAACAGTTGGCTATCAGGCTTTACAATTAAATGTGGATGCTGAAGATATTATTAATCAAAACGAAATAAAACCAATCAGTATACGCACTAATAATTTAAATGGAGTAGCCGAAGCAACTAAAGGAAGCTTTGTGGTTTATCGTTTAAAGCAACCCGAAAAGGTTTTTAGAAATCGTTTATGGGCGCAAGCCGACAGAAATAGCTTAACCAAAGAAGAATATTATAAAACCTTTCCGAATGATTTGTATGCGGATGAATTAAATAAATACAAATGGGAGAAAGAAACCAAAGTGCTTGAAAAAACTTTTGACACAGGCAGTAAAACAGAATATGATTTAGCCGCTGAATTAAAATCTCAAAAAGCAGGTCAATATGTTATTGAAGCCATTTGTAAAGACAAGTTTGGTGAAGAAATAAAAGCTTTCCAATACTTTACTTTATTTAAAATGGGAGGAAATGAATCTCCGGAAGTGAGTCCGCAATGGTTTTATACCGACAAACACAAAGCAGAGCCGGGAGAAAAAATATCGTTTATTCTGAATTCAGGCTATTCTACGAATTATCTCTATGAGCTGGAACATAAAGGGAAAATCGTTGACTCCAAAATGATTAATGCCTCCATGAAACCAAATGATATTTCGGTCATTGAAGATTATCGCGGAAATGTTTCTTTTCACACCACATTTATAAAGAACAACCGCTTTTACCATCAAAACAAAATCATTTCTGTTCCTTATACCAATAAAGAATTAGATATCGAATTTTCGACTTTCCGAAATAAATTATTACCGGGACAAGAAGAAGAATGGAAACTCACGATTAAAGATAAAAAAGGTGATAAACAAGTGGCTGAGTTAATGGCGACCATGTATGATGCTTCTTTGGATGCTTTTCGTTCTAATTATTGGTATTTGAGTGTGTATCAAAATTACTATGCGCGTTTAAATTGGAGCAGTGCTATCGGCCGTCAGACCAATTCGAACGAGTACAATAATTTACCACACGACTACACAAGTGTACCATCCCGCTACTACGATTATTTAAATTACTTCGGCTTATATTTCTATAGTAATTATGGCTATGGCAGAGGTTACGCCGAAGATGGCGCTATGCCAATGGCCGCGGCAGAAATGGATGCGAAAAGCGGTGATGAATCACCGGTTGAAACTAAAAGTGCTGCTCCAAAAAAATCGGTGATGCGAGAAAAATCCAAATCCGATAAAAACGGTGAAGCGAAAGAAGAAGAGGCTAACGATGCAACAACAACCGGTGTTGGCGGCATAGCGCAAAACGCTGGAGGAAAAGACGGTAAAAAAGGAAAAGAAGACGAACTGGGTAATGTAAAAGCCAGAAGCAATTTTAATGAAACTGCTTTCTTCTTCCCTGCATTGGAAACAAATGAAAAGGGTGAAACCGTTATCAAGTTTACTGTGCCCGAAAGTTTAACCAAGTGGAAAGTGATGGGATTGGCGCATACAAAAGATTTAAAAATCGGTCAATTCCAGAAAGAAGTAGTTACTCAAAAAGATTTAATGGTAATGCCAAACGCGCCGCGCTTTTTCCGAGAAGGCGATAAAATGACTTTCATTTCCAAGATTTCTAATTTGTCGGAAAACGAATTAAAAGGCAGTGCTGAATTAAAATTATACGATGCTTTAACCGACAAAGAAATTTCTGCGCAAACTATTGAAGCCTTACATGGCAATTTCCCAACCATTGGTTTCAGAGAATTCTCCGTAAAGAAAGGACTAAGCACCACTATAGAATGGAACATCGCTATTCCGGATTATGTTCAGGCTATTAAATACAAAGTAGTAGCAAAAGCAGGAACCTTTAGTGATGGTGAAGAAATGGCATTGCCGGTGTTAACTAACCGTATGTTGGTTACCGAAAGCATGCCGCTGCCAATTCGTAGCAATCAAACAAAGGATTTTTCGTTTGGTAAATTTATTAGTCAGAATAACAATTCAAACACATTAAAAAATCATTCGTACACTTTAGAGTTTACAGCGAATCCTGCTTGGTATGCTGTTCAGGCACTTCCTTATTTAATGGAATATCCTTATGAATGTGCCGAGCAAACTTTTGCCCGCTATTACGCCAACAGTTTAGCGTCGCATGTAGTTAACTCCAAACCAAAAATCAAACAAGTATTTGATACCTGGAAAATGATGAATGCCGACGCGCTTGTGTCTAACTTAGAAAAAAACCAGGAATTAAAAGCTTTATTATTAGAGGAAACGCCTTGGGTATTAAATGCGAAAAGCGAAAGCGAAAATAAAAAACGCGTAGGCTTATTATTCGATTTAAATAAAATGAGTAATGAGTTAAGCCGTGCCTTCCGCAAACTAAAGAAAGCACAAACTTCCAATGGAGGCTTCTGGTGGTTTGAGGGTGGTCCGGATGATTGGTACATTACCCAACATATCACCACCGGCTTCGGACATTTAGATAAACTTGGCGCAGTTAAAACGAGACAGGAGTCGGAAGTGTGGAACATGATTACCAATGCTGTTGAGTATTGCGACAACCGAATGAAAGAGGAATTCGATTGGATGAAGAAACACAATCCGAAATACAAAACAGAAAACCATTTAAGTTACATGGCAATTCAGTATATGTATATGCGCAGTTTCTTCCCTGATATCAATTTACCGGCTCGTCATAAAGAACATTTTGAGTATTATAAAAAACAGGAACAATCGTATTGGTTGCAAAACAGTCGCTATATGCAGGGCATGATGGCTTTGAGTTTACACCGTTATGAAGATACCAAAACACCAAAAGACATTTTAAAATCACTAAAAGAAAACTCTTTAAACAGTGAAGAAATGGGCATGTATTGGAAAGAGAATTACGGCTACTACTGGTACGATGCTCCAATAGAAATGCAAGCTTTAATGATAGAAGCTTTTGATGAAGTGTTGAATGATACAAAATCGGTAGATGATTTAAAAACATGGCTCATTAAGAGTAAGCAAACACAACACTGGGGAACGACGCGCTCAACCACTGAAGCTGTTTACGCTATGTTGCTAAAAGGAAGCGATTGGTTGAGTACAGAGCCGAACGTTGAAATCCATGTCGGGGATATTAAACTTGACCCTAAAACCGATGCCTCATTAAATGCCGAAGCCGGAACCGGTTACTTTAAAAAAGTTTGGAAAGATGGCGACATTAAACCACAAAGCATGGGCAAAATTAAAGTGGTAAAGAAAGATGCCGGTGTAAGTTATGGAGCAGTTTATTGGCAATATTTTGAGCAATTGGATAAAATCACTCCGCATGAAACACCATTAAAAATCAAGAAGCAATTATTCTTACAAAAGAACACAGCTTCCGGTCCCGTTATTGAACCAATTACTTCGGCTACGAAATTAAAATTAGGCGATAAGATTAAGGTGAGAATTGAGTTAAGAGTAGATCGCGATATGAGCTATGTTCATATGAAAGACATGCGTGCCGCAGGCTTTGAACCTACTAATGTGTTTAGTGGTTACAAATGGCAGGATGGTTTAGGTTATTACGAAAGCACCAGAGATGCCGCTACTAATTTCTTCTTCTCATGGTTAAACAAAGGAACCTATGTGTTTGAATATCCATTAGTAGTAAATCATTACGGTGATTTTAGCAATGGCGTTACAACTATTCAGTGTATGTATGCTCCCGAATTCACCAGTCATAGTGAAGGCATCAGAGTAAAAGTGTCGAAATAATTATGAAGAAAGCCCTGTTTATTTAAAGGGCTTTTTCATACAATAATTAGAGGGCTTTAACGTATATTTGTTACTCTTGTAATGAATATGCTTAAAGCCTTTTTTACGCGTCTTTGTCTTTCGGCACTTGTAACTGTTGTTTTAAGCGCCTGTAATAATACAGGCTTTGTAGTAAGTGATTTTGCGGTATTAGAAAATTACAGCAATAAACTTAACGATACGCTTTACCAAATCAATGCTGATTTATCGGATGCTGTTCTTAATGGTATTGAAATCCCTTCAAAATCTCAAACTCCGAATGGATATTTTAACTTCTCTTTTAAAGTAAAAAACAACTCGTCTGATGTAAAAAAATATTACTACAAAATATTTTATCAGAACAGCAGTTACAAATTCAATGATACTACAGATTTTGCCTCCGAGAATTTTTACGGAAGTTGGACCAATAGTGTTTACACCTTTAAAGCAACAAAAATTCTTTTTCCCGGAGAAGAAGTATTGGTTAAGGACAGCTTTAAAATTGAAGGAAATCCAAGAAATGAGAAATTATATTTTGGTGCCGACCCGCAAAAATATTTGGCCTTGGATGATTCTATAAAGTCCAAAATGGAATTTATCAAAAAAGTGCCTGCCTGGATGAAAAACATTACAGCAAAAGCCAAGGAAGAAGAGACGACCGTAGAAGAACAAATCTATTTAAATGCATTATGGGGTGTTGGTGATGAAAAACAAAGGTCAAAAGCAGTCAACAACCGTTTTAAGCGCAATCCGCGTGTTGGTGTTTATGACTTTATGCTTGTTGTTACTTCGCCTGAAGATATTGGCAAAATTCCAATGGAGGTTCGTGACATTCAAATAAAAAATAAAGACGGAAATTATATAAATCCTTTCGGATATTTCTTATACAACGGTAAATCAGAATTAAACAACACAAACATTCTGCTTTCTGAAAAGAAATTAAAAGTGAAAGCGACCATGGATTTAGGTTCGGGCATTTATGTAGATAAACTATCTATCAACAAATCACAATTTACTAAAGAAGCCTACAGCAACACTTGTAATGAAAGCGCCGAGTTATACAATAAAGCACAGTTCAAACAGTATTATCACAACATTGACAAAAATTTTACGGTTTATAATGTGCCAGAAATACGGGACGTTACCGGAGAGAATTTCACTAAGGCTGAATACGAGGAATTCACAAAGAAATATCAATCGAAAGAATCCCGTGCGAAAATGTATGTAAGTACAAGTGACTGCCCTTGTAAAACCGTTAAGAGCAATCCTGCAGAGAAAAAATTAACCATGACAGTACCTGCGGTTGAGCCTGGTAAATGGAGAAAAGAACACGTTGGCCTGTCTTCACGAATTGGATTTACGTATGGTAAATTCAGAGCTAAAATAAAATTTCCGGAAATGCTAAGTAAAGACAATGTGTGGAATGGAATAACAAACGCATTTTGGTTATTGTTCCAGGAAGACGCCGAATGGAATAAACGCCGAGATTGTAATGCCGATATCGCTTACATTCCCAAATCTGAACCCGACAACAATGAGGCACTTAAACATTCGAAAAAATCTATAAGTTACTCAGAGATTGATTTTGAAATAGTGAAAGAATCGCAGTACTGGCCGCAAACATCATATGCCAATTCTAATTCTAAATACAAAACCGATAATGCATACAACAATAATGAAATAATGGTAACCTGTACAAATTGGGACATGGCTTGCCATGAACCTAAAGAGTTTAATATCGGCGCAAAAGATTATACTGTAGATGGGAAAACATATACATTACATCGCTGGAATCATTATTACAAAGCTTTGTCGGTAAAAACTGCTGCCATTCATGACGAAATTTTTAAAGCTCCCTATTATTATTTTGAAATAGACTGGCAGCCTGAAAAAATCATTTGGAAAATCGGACCGGAAAAAGATAAATTAAAAGTGATATGTGCAATGGATAAAAACGTGAGTGCTATTCCAAATAATCAAATGATGATTATGTTTACACAAGAATGGCATAATGAAGAGTGGTGGCCAACCGCCCCATACAAACAAAATTTTATACCTTTCCCTAAGAAAGATATAATAGGAGAAATTTTAGAATTAGAAATTGAATAAATATGGTATTTAGCAGCGTTATATTTTTAGTTTACTTCCTACCGATTTTTTTAACCATTTATTTTTTGGTTCCCAAATCGTTCAAAAATCCGGTATTACTATTGTCGAGTATTTTCTTTTATGCCTGGGGAGCTCCGTTATTTATCTTCGCCATATTATTAACCACAACAGTTGATTTTTATTTTGTAAAACTGCTTAATAATGCAGCTGATGATAAAAAACGAAAATTATGGCTTATTCTTTCTTTAAGCTTAAACGTTGGTATGTTATTCTACTTTAAGTATTGTAACTTTTTTATAGAAAATGTAAATGCGATTTTAAATGCCGCAGGGATACAAGAAGTCAGTTGGACCAAAGTTGTTTTACCGATTGGGATTTCCTTTTATACATTTGAAAGTATTACTTATGTTGTGGATGTTTATCGTCGTTTACACAAACCATTAGATAATTTTTGGCAATACCAGCTTTATATTATTTGCTTTCCAAAACTTATTGCCGGTCCAATCATTCGATATCACGAAATCTCAGATCAAATTGCCGACAGAAGCGCCAATGACACCATTGACAATAAGCTAACAGGGTTTTACAGATTTTGTCTCGGGCTTGGTAAAAAAGTATTAATTGCCAACGTTATGGCAGCTAAAGCGGATGAAATTTTCAATATGCCAACAAACGAACTAACCACTTCATTAGCGTGGCTCGGCATGCTGGCTTATACCTTCCAGATTTATTTTGATTTCAGCGGTTATAGCGATATGGCACTTGGGATTGGTAAAATGATTGGATTTAAATTTCCCGAGAACTTTGACAATCCATACACTTCAAAAAGCATTACT
>CAYQDP010000042.1:10775-11774 GCA_964416235.1 uncultured Flavobacteriaceae bacterium
GGAGATGGCACATGACATTAGGAAGCTGGATGAAAAACTATTTATACATCCCTCTTGGAGGAAATAAAGTGGAAAGCAAAACACGTTTATACTTTAATTTATGGCTAGTGTTTTTAGCATCGGGCTTTTGGCACGGTGCGGCGTGGACCTTCATTATTTGGGGAATATACCACGGTTTTTGGTTAGTACTTGAAAGAATGTTTCTTGCAGATGTTTACAAAAAAATCGGGAAATTGGCCTCTACACTAATTTGTTTTGTGCTGGTTGCAATCGGATGGGTATTTTTCAGAGCTGATACAACAGCTGGCGCGTTTAATTTTGTTCAACAGCTTTTCACCTTTAATTTCAAAACTCCGCCACGTTTCGTTGATAGTGAATTCCTGTTTTACTTCATGCTTGCGGTATTGTTTTCCTTCTTTGCCAGTTTTAAAATCGGGCAACGCATTCAAAACACCGTTTACTATTCCTACTATGGAAACTTGGGGAATTTACTAGCGACTGTAGTAGCGATAAGTCTATTCACTTTATCGTTAGCGTCAATTACTTCATCCGGATTTAATCCATTTATTTATTTCAGATTCTAAATTGGTCGTACAGAAACGCATATTTAATTTTTTCTTATTAACGGGCATTCTATTTGTCTTGTTTCTGCCGTTTTTACAATCTGTTTTCAAACTTAAAAAAACCATCAAGCCGCTTAAAGGCGCTTTCGTTGAAGTAAAAGAAACAGAATTAAATTCGACATCATGGTTGAATGGCGACTTTCAAAAAGGAGAAGAGGATTACCTCAACCAGAACTTTGGATTTAGAAATTATTATGTTCGCTTAAATAATCAAGTAGATTATTCCTTGTTTAATAAAGCTAATGTTGATAAGGTAGTGGTAGGAAAAGGTGGATTTTTATACGAAAGTAATTACATCACATCTTATTATGGCCAAAATTTTGTGGGCAAAGAACTTTTAGAGGAGAAATTCAAAAAACTGAAAGACCTTCAAGAT
>CAYQDP010000043.1:0-11765 GCA_964416235.1 uncultured Flavobacteriaceae bacterium
CATTTCCTAAACCTGCTTCCGAGAACTTTGATTCAATGTCAATGGCAACTGGCTTACTCCATCCCGCATAAAGCACAATCAAAGTGAAATCTTGATGGAGTGTGGAAGTAAATTTTGTAATATCATTAAAATAACTCTTTGAGGGCGCAATTTTTTCAATTTTTAAATTGGAATTAAAAAGTCTCGATATGATGGTGAAATATTCAAGAAGAGAGTTTGTAGCGAGAAATCCATCCTTTCCAGCGGGATTATTTAGTTCTATTGTATGAGATATAGAGTGTTTTGCACTTCTCTTTGCTAGTGCAGAGTCTTTTTTCAAACATATATTTAGGATTCCATCGGGCTCTTGCGCTAAAGCTACATCGTACGCAAAAAGAATATCAGTGTTTTTTCCACTAGCACTGATGAACACAACGCTACTATTGGATGAAATCGCGTTTTTACAATACTGCAATTCTAGCGGAGTGATCGCATTTGCAATGGTTCCTTTGTTTTGTTGGAGTAGTCCAAAAAGCACACAAGCGCTTTGAGAACCTCCAGATCCAACTATATACGTTGATTTACCATTGAGTTGATCAAAGAGTTTTTTCTCTTTGTCAAGAGGAACATTAATCGCCCATTCATATGTATTTTGTAATATTTCTAATTCCTGACTAAAAGGCTTCCCCATAATTCGCTAATAAATATATAATTAAGATTACTTAATATAAATTATCCTTATGATGTTTAATTTACAGCGTAAAAATAAATTTATTTGAAACGTTATCACAAATATATTGTGCACCAAAAGCAACTCCAAAAAATACTACAAAATATAGCAATTTAGAGCTATAATTTGTAGGTCTCATGATTTCTTTCCTTAATCGTAATATGTTTTTTTTTAAAATTCAGCGCATCAATTCAGCGCATCACTCAGCGCATCAAAAAATAATCCTGATAAAAATATTGGTAATTTGCAATGAATATGATTTATAAACAAAAAAAGCGCTTGATAATCAAGCGCTTTTTCGTGTACCTCCGGCGGGACTTGAACCCGCACGACTGTTGAGGTCACAGGATTTTAAGTCCTGCGTGTCTACCAATTCCACCACAGAGGCATCCTGGTGTTAAAAAAGCCCTTTTTTTGGGGCTTTTTCGAGCGGAAAACGGGTCTCGAACCCGCGACCTTAACCTTGGCAAGGTTACGCTCTACCAACTGAGCTATTTCCGCTTAATCTCACTTTTGTACCAAAAGTGTGTATTTCAAAAACCGTTATCCGGTACCCATCGTTTTGGGGCAGCAAATGTAATGGTTTTTTTAAAAATCCTCAAAATTTTGGGGTGTTTTTTTGGTTTTAAAGGCAATTTCCTGATTAAGGGAGGGTTAGTAGCTAATGAAATTCGGAACTTTTAACCTCCCACCAATTTCTTTATCTCATTTAACTTCAATAGAGCCTCTACCGGGGTTAAAGTATTAATATCGGTTTTTAAAATATCAGCTTTTATTTGCTCCAAAACCGGATCGTCGAGCTTAAAGAAACTTAATTGCATTTCATCATCAGGCATTACTTTTTTTCTCCCGTTACTCTTTACCTGAACATCATCACTTTCTCCATCCAATGGAACTAATTCCATTTCGTGTTCTTTCTCCAATTGTTTCAATACTTGATTGGCTCTTTCAATCACCACTTTTGGCATGCCGGCCATGCGCGCTACATGTATACCAAAACTATGCTCACTTCCTCCCTCGGCTAACTTTCGTAGGAAAATAATTTTATTATTGATTTCCTTTACACTCACATTAAAATTTTTAATGCGCGGAAAATAATTTGTCATTTCATTTAATTCGTGGTAGTGCGTTGCGAATAATGTTTTTGCTCTGTTGATTGGTTGATTATGTATATACTCCGCAATAGCCCAGGCAATGGAAATACCATCATAAGTAGAAGTTCCTCGTCCAATTTCATCGAGTAATACTAAACTTCGTGCCGTAATATTATTTAAGATGCTCGCGGTTTCGTTCATCTCTACCATGAAGGTTGATTCGCCGGATGAAATATTATCGGTTGCGCCAACACGAGTAAATATTTTATCAATGATGCCTAACTCCGCAGCTTCCGCAGGAACAAAAGCCCCGATTTGCGCTAACAAAACAATCAGTGCTGTTTGTCTTAATAAAGCTGATTTACCACTCATGTTCGGACCGGTAATCATCATTACTTGTTGCTCATCATTATCGAGGTAAACCGAATTGCTTACATATTCTTTATCTACCGGCAATTGTTTTTCGATGACAGGATGACGACCTTCCGTAATTTTTATGGCATAGCCTTCATTAACTTGCGGCATCACATAATTATTTTCAATGGCCAATGCTGCAAATGAACTTAGCACATCTAATCTAGCCACCAATCCTGCGTTTAATTGAATTGGCACAATGTAATCCGACACATCTCGAATCACGGCTTCAAATAATTGTTGCTCTAAGGCTGTGATTTTTTCTTCAGCCCCTAATATTTTTTCTTCGTAATTCTTTAATTCAGGAGTGATATAACGCTCGGCATTGGTTAAGGTTTGCTTACGTATCCATTCCTGCGGCACTTTATCTTTGTGCGCATTGGTTACTTCTAAATAATAACCAAATACATTGTTGTACGAGATTTTTAAACTCGGAATTCCGGTATTGGCACTCTCACGTTGCTGAATTTGTATTAAATAATCTTTACCTGAGTAAGCGATGCTTCTCAATTCATCCAACTCTGTATTTACACCGGCTTTAATTACATCGCCTTTTAAAATATTTACCGGTGCTTCTTCGTTAATCTCTCTCTCTAATCTATCTTTAATAAGGGCGCAAGCATTTAACTGATCGGCGATTTTTTTCAAGGAAGCGGGCTCTACAACACTCATCTCTAATTTTAATTGCTCAATGATATTGAGAGAACGTTTTAGTTGTACTAACTCCCGCGGATTAACTCTTGCTGCTGCTACTTTTGAAATCAATCGCTCTAAGTCGCCTACTTCTTTTAATAATAAATTGATTTTTAATCGCAACTCATTATGCTGCACAAAATAATTAACGGCTTCATGTCGCTCGTTAATTTGCTCCACTGATTTTAACGGTAAAGCCAGCCAACGTTTCAACAAACGTGAACCCATTGGCGTAACCGTTTTATCAATCACATCAATTAAACTTTTTCCGTTCTCGTTATTGGAAGCAAACAATTCTAAATTACGGATGGTGAATTTATCGAGCCACACATATTGTTCTTCATCAAGTCGACTTACCTTTGTGATGTGCTTTAATTTATCGTGCTTGGTTTCGTTTAAATAATGTAATAAGGCGCCGCAACTTGCAATAGCTAAGCTGTAATCTTCAATTCCAAAACCTTTTAAAGAAGTTGTTTCGAATTGTTTAATTAAACTTTCGTAACCATAGTCGTAAGTAAATGCCCAATCATCCAGACCAAATACATAAAAGCGATCGCCAATTAACTCGAGCAAATCATTTCGTTTATTTTTCTCGAATAAAATTTCGTTCGGTTTAAAATTCTTGATGAGTCTCTCTACGTAAGTAGTGCTTCCTTGTCCCACTAAAAATTCTCCTGTACTGATATCTAAAAAGGAAACGCCTGCTTTGTCTTTATCTAAATGTATACTTGCTAAGAAATTATTTTTCTGATGGTCTAAAACTTTATCATTAAAGCTTACTCCGGGAGTTACTAATTCGGTAATGCCGCGCTTTACAATAGTTTTGGTCATCTTCGGATCTTCGAGCTGATCACAAATCGCAACACGATAACCTGCTCTTACCAATTTAGGCAAATACGAATCGAGTGAATGATGCGGAAAGCCTGCCAGTTCGATATGTGATGCTGAACCGTTAGCGCGTTTGGTTAATACTATCCCCAAAACCTTTGCGGTTTTCACTGCGTCCTCTCCAAATGTCTCGTAAAAATCACCCACTCTGAATAATAAAATAGCATCAGGATATTTAGCCTTGATGCTGTTATATTGTTTCATTAAGGGAGTTTCTTTGTCGCCTGTTTTTGCCATAATAAGGATAGCTAAGTTACGACAACAAGGTTGGAAGCCGGAATTAAATTTTTAACACAAAACCTGAATTTGTTTAAAACAAAAAGCCCCTCTCGTTAGAGAAGGGCTTTTATTATTTAGTGTGAGGGAGATTAGCGGTATAAGCTGATTGAGCCTTTATCTTCGTAATCTTCTCCGTCTTTACCTTTTGCTTTCAGGATGTAGAAGTAGGTTCCTACAGGAACTTCCTTACCTCCGAAGTTCTTACCATCCCATGATACGTTTCCGGTTTCTGATTTAACATCATACATCTTAACACCCCAACGATCGAATACTGTGAAAGTAATTTCGCTTAAGTTGGTAGTTAATAATGTGAAGTTATCGTTAACACCGTCACCGTTTGGAGTGAACACGTTTGGAACTGTTAATGCAGATGGTAAATCAACTACTACTAGAGCTGTTGCTGTACCTACGCAAGATACTGTTCCTACATTTTGTGCCATTACTAATAACACAGTGTAAGTTCCTGCAGTTTGATACTGAGTTGATCCACCAGGATAAGGTGTTGCTGAACCTGTGTATGTATTCGCTAAACTTGTTGTTGATACTGTGATACCATTACCATAGTTCCAGGTTGTTGTCATTGTTCCTGATGAGCTGGTAAATGGTGTAGTATTAGCAAAACTTACATCTAATGGAGAGTAGCCTGATGCAGGATTTGGTGTCATACTTACATCTAATGAACCTGAAGTAACCAAGATAGAGTTAGTTGTTGAACAACCGTTAACTGTATTTGTAATTACAACATTGTATACACCCGGCATATTTACAGTTGTGCTGTATCCGTTTGGAGTTCCCATCGCACCATTTTCAGGTGGAGTCCATGAGTAAGTATACGTATTAGATGTCGTAGTTGTACCTGCCGTTACAATCGTTGTGGTTTGTCCGCAAGGAATTTGTACCGGAGCCAAAGCTACAGTTGAAGGGAAAGTTACGTTTAACGGAACTACACAAGTTGTAACTGAAGAACATCCGTTCAAGCTGTTAGTGTAATTCATGGTATAGGTACCAGGAGCACAGAACGTAGAGCCCGGAATGTTATTTGTAAACGTTGGAGCCGGTGAAGTAAATGTAAATGTAATTGGAATAGTAGAAGTACCGGTAGCTAACTGTGGAGACAACTGAACGCAAGAGTTAGCACAGGTTATCGCACTTGGCGTAAATACTGCGTTGTATTTCGGAACAAATATATCCTTATAGAAACTCACTTTCTGTCGGCCTACGCAACCGTTTGCAGGGTTTGTACATAATACAGTATAGTTGGTAGGTGTAGTACTTGATGTTATGTTAGCTAAATTAACATATACTTGATTTGTGAAAGTAGTTAAGTTTGGCGGCACTGTCCAGCTGTAATTATTTGCCGATAACATCGGATTGGATATTGCTGTTGCCAACAAGGTATCATTGTAACATGATAATGTAAAGCTGTTACTTGGTAGGTTAGTGATTGCTGTAGGGAAAATACGTGATGTATCTATCATTACGTTTACCGTTTGAGATACTGTACAACCTAAACCATCTTTAAACGATGCAATGTATGAACCAGGCACACATACTGAGTAACCACCATTCGCAGGCGTTACTGTAGCACTGGTTGCAACGTTAGTCCAAGAGTAAGAAATTGGAGCCACAGTTGAGTTAGAAGCAATCGCTAAACTCACACAAGGAACCGAACAAGTAATTGTATAACCTAAGTTAGCAGTTACCGACATAGTAGGAACTTGTGAGTTAGATGTTACTGATACAGTTTGTGAATTTGTACAACCGTTAGCAACGTTTGTAAATATTACTGTATAAGTACCAGGAGCACCAAAACAACCAACTAAAGGTGTACTTGATGGAGGAGCTACCTGAACTCCAGGAGGAGCCCACCACTGACCGGTAATATTAACTGTTGTAGATGATTGTGCAGTAAATGATGCACAAGTACTGTTACAAGCTAAGTTCGCTGTTGGCGGATTTACCGTTACCGTTGGAACTGCTGTGTTTTGTACAATAGCAATTGTTTGAGTAGTAGCACAAGAACCTGCACCTAAATCAGCACCAATTACAGTTAATACGTTGGTTCCTGTTGGCGCACCACCTGTCCAGGTAGAACCTGTTGCAGTTCCTGTAGTTGTACTCACCCAGGTATAAGTCATATTGGTTAATGAACCTGTATTTATAGCGTTTAATGATAAACTAGGAGGGTTACATCCAATAATAGTTCCGCTTGGAGCACTAATTGAAAATGAACCAATAGGAGGTGCTGCTGCAAAGTTAATAACTTGAGTAGCAACGCAACCAGCCATATCTGTAATTGAACATGTATATGTACCAGGAGCAAATCCTGTATATGTTCCTGTTGTAGCCGACTGACCTACTGTACCTGTTGGCATTGCCGGAGCAAAACTCACTGTATAGTTTGGTGTAGCTGATGTATTAGGAGAACCACTCGCCATCTGTATTGCAACACCGTTCAATGTGCTTGTACATGATACTTGAGTTTGGCTGCTAATTGCAATGTTTGGTGCTGGAGAAATAACCACACTCACTTGCTTAATAGACGGGCCACAAGAACCCGGAGGCGTCATAGTAATAGTATAGTTACCGGTTACTGATGTTGTTACTGTTTGTGCAGTTGAACCGTTTACTAATGGATCCGGACCTGACCATACATAAGGGCCCATTCCCGGAGGAGCTGTAATGGTAGCAGTGTTACCTGTACCACAAGTTGGTAATGTAATTTGTGGCGTACCGGCAGGGAATGAGGTACCGTTACCGATAATAGCCATTGGATTACACTGAGCATCAAAATATACATAACCCGCGTGACCTGAGTAAGGACAATCGATTGCATAAATTTCAATCGTGATACAGTCACCGATATAAGTACTTAAATCCATAGTTGATACTTTCCATTTATTATAGTACCAACCTGCAGAAGCTGCATTTAAGTAAGTAGTTGCACCACCCGCACCACAAGTACCGGTTGGAGAACAACCTACACCTGCAGGAGGAGAAGCAGTAAATGAAGGACAAGTTGTTAAGGTTGGAACACCTGAACATCCTGTTTGCTTATAAACTTTCAATGCAAAACCTGCGTTATCGCAGCAGCAGTGTGCACCTTGAATAACAGCAATAAACGCAAATTGGAATAATGCGTTGTTTGGTGTTACTGCAAATGTTTTAGTTAATTTATGTACACTCGCACCTGCGGTTGAGTTATTGATTTTAATAAACCAATCACCATAACACGTAAATCCGTTCGCTGTTGTTGCAGCAGGATATGTTGTTGTTGTATTACCAAATACTGACCAAATTTTGTAACCCGCACCAATGATAGCGTCAGTTAAACCGGCTGAACCCGGAGAAATAACCTGACATGCGTTTGGAGCAGCAGTATAAGGACCAGGTAAAGTACAAGAGCTTGTACCACCCGAGTTAGAACCCGAAGTTACAGTCCAGCCCGGAACACCTGTTGTTGTTGTAATATTTAATGTACCCGGAACTGCAGTAGTTGCCCCTGCAATTTCAAAGTCTTCATTGTTACAGTTTGCAACAGCGATTTGGTTTGGATTTCCACCCTTTTGAGTTGAAGCCGGAACCTGCGCAGGAGTCTTACTGAACAAATTGTATTTTACTTTAATGAAATCGCGCTTTGCGAAATACATATACACTTTAAACTCATCGCCAAAAGCGTTGGCACCAAATGCCGCTTGCTTTGCAGACTCCTCATCGAATCCCTTCAATGAATCGGAACTGAAAGTGTAGAAATCCGGCACCATAGGATGCACAGACTGGGCGTTAACCTTAAATGTTGTTGCTAAAAACAACAAGCAAAGAAGGCTTAACTTTGTGATAATTGTAACTTTCCTCATTTTTTAAATTTTAAACGTTGCTAAATTAACTAAAAATTTGAATTTTGATATATTTTAACAACAAGCGTGCCAAAATTAAATTTTTGTTAAAATTCAAATTAAAAATACATCAAACAATTGTTTATCAAGTAATTATAAATATGTTAAATTTAAACTTCAAAAATATGACTTTGGCTTACAAAAGATTTTTCCTTGAAATCATTTAAACTTCTTGTTAAGGTTGGTTTTTGCTAAAAACTAAATAGAGGCAATCAACCGGTCAGATTAATAATCTTTTATCTTTGAGCTCATCATTTTAACATTTTATGAAATTACTTCAAAATAAAGTAGCCCTTATTACCGGTGCTACCCGCGGAATTGGAAAAGGCATTGCTTTAGCTTTCGCACAACAAGGCGCTAATGTTGCATTTACTTATGTAAGCTCAGAAGAAAAAGCGCTTGCTCTTGAAAAAGAATTAACTGCTTTTGGCGTTAAAGCAAAAGGATATAAAAGCGACGCCGGCGACTTTAAAGCTGCTGATCAACTCGTAAATGATGTGGTTGCTGAATTCGGAACTGTCGATGTTTTAGTTAACAATGCCGGAATCACACGCGACACTTTGTTAATGCGTATGAGCGAACAACAATGGGATGAGGTGATAAACGCTAATCTTAAATCTGTATTTAATTTAACAAAAGCTGTTCAGCGCCCAATGCTTAAAGCCCGTAGCGGCTCCATCATCAATATGAGTTCGGTGGTGGGTGTGAAAGGAAATGCAGGACAAGCCAACTATGCTGCTTCAAAAGCGGGTATCATTGGCTTTACTAAATCAGTTGCACTCGAATTAGGCTCTCGTAACATTCGTTGTAACGCGATTGCTCCCGGATTTATTGAAACTGAAATGACCGGTGCGCTCGATGAGAAAGTAGTACAACAATGGCGTGATAGTATTCCTCTTAAACGCGGAGGTTCTGCCGATGATGTGGCTAACCTTACTTTATTTTTAGCCAGTGATATGAGCGGCTACATTACAGGACAATGTATCAACGTTTGCGGCGGAATGCTTACTTAATATTTTACTTTTATTATTTAACTTTAATGTCTGCCTGCGGGCAGACATTTTTTTTATATGAATCTTATTTCAGAACATGCCTGGTATTTTTTATTGCTTTGTCCCCTTGCAGGATTATTGTATGCATGGCTTCTGTATAACCGCGAGAAGAAACGTGACACATTTACAAAACCAGTATTATACTTTTTAACCGCATTAAGATTCACTTCTGTTCTTATTATTACTCTATTATTACTGAATCTTTTTTTAAAGCGAACAATCAACGAAACCGAAAAGCCACTCATTTTATTTGCGCATGATAATTCAGCTTCCATCATTTCAGCTAACGATTCGCAATTCATTAAAACCGATTTTGCAAATACATTAGAAAAAATAAAATCAGATGTTGCAGACAAATATGGCGTTAAGTCAATCCTTTTCGGAAGTAAAGTCGCAACACTAGACCAACCTGATTATAATGATAAGGAAACCGACCTTTCACAACTAATAAATGATATTGAGAATAATTATGCTAATCAAAACATTGGTGCTTTAATTATTACTAGCGATGGTATCATCAACCGGGGCTCAGGTAATTTTGATTTAGCGAACAAATTTAAATTTCCGGTATACACAGTTGCCTTAGGCGACACCACACTCACTAAAGATTTAACCATTAAAAAAATCAATCACAACCAAGTTGTTTATCTCGGAAACAAATTTCCTGTAGAAGTTGTTAGTCAGGCTTTCAAACTCAACAGTAAGGCAACAACCGTTAGTATATTTAAGGATGGTACTAAAAAAGCCGAACTCCCTTTAAAAATCAACAGCGATAATTTTATTCAAACACTTTCTTTTGTGCTGGAAGCTGAGAAGCCCGGAGTACAAAAATATAGAGTGGTAATAAATACCTTAGCTGAGGAAAACAATAAAGGCAATAACGCCATGGATTTCGTGGTTGATGTGATTGACACCCGTGAAAAAATTCTCATCCTCTCTTCTGCCCCACATCCCGATATCGCTGCCATAAAGGAAAGTTTGGAAAGCACTCAAACCTATGAGGTCGAAACCTCATCCGCTTTTGATTTTAATAAACCATTGAAGCCATATAGCCTTGTCATTCTCCACAACATTTCCACGAACAATCGCTCATTAATGAATGAATTAAACACCAACAACCAACCTTACTTAATTATTCAGGCGGCCATTAATGAAAATTTACCCGGACTGAAAATAAACAGCTCTTACAACAAACAAAATGAAACAGAAGCTTTACTGAATAAAAATTTTACTTTGTTTAATTTAAGCGATGAACTGAAAAATTTCATTAAAGATTTTCCTGCTGTAAACACTCATTTTGGTAACTACATTGTTTCGCCGGGAGCTAATAGTTTGTTGTTCCAGAAAATTGGTGTAGTGGAAACTGAAAATCCTTTGATTCTCTTTAACGACAACAGTGGAAGAAAAACAGGCATTATGGCTTTTGATGGTATATGGAGATGGAAGTTGCGCGATTACGCCGAACATAAAAATCATATTTTATTCAACGAGTTAATTTCAAAAACAGTTCAATATTTGGCAGTAAAGGCCGACAAAAGCTTTTTCAGATTAATGACGAATAAAATAATTACAGAAAACGAAAATATTGAATTTAACGCAGAAGTTTACAACCAAAGTTACCAACTCGTAACAGATCCTGAGGTGAATGTGATTATCACCGACAGTGCAGGCAAACAATTTACTTATACCATGAGCAAAACATCAAATGCTTATTATTTAAATAGTGGATTGTTTCCAACCGGTGAATATAAATACAAGGCCACGGTTAAAGTCAACAATCAAGTATTCACCCAAAGTGGCAGTATTACTGTTAAAGCTATCGTCGCTGAAAAAACAATTACCGTTGCCAATCATCAATTGCTTTATCAATTAGCAACCGGTACAGGCGGTAAATTGTTTTATAAAAACGAATTGGAAAAATTAAAGCAAGAATTACTCTCGAATGAAACAATTAAACCAATAACCTACTCACAAAAACAATTGAGCGATTTAATTGATTTGAAATGGATTTTCTTTTTGATTATTGGATTATTGACGCTCGAATGGTTTTTACGTAAACGCAGCGGCACTATTTAATTAGCGTACCTTCCGCATAATCTCACGCTTTACATCTCTCTCTTTAATACTTTCACGTTTGTCGAATTCCTTTTTACCTTTTGCTAATGCAATTTCCAGTTTAGCATATCCACTGTCAGAAATAAACAAACGGATAGGTACAATGGTTAATCCCTGATCCTTTAATTTCTTTTGCATTTTAGTTAATTCAGGCTTGCTCAGCAATAATTTTCTCTCACGATTTGGCTCATGGTTATAGTGAGTACCCTCTGAATATTCGGCAATGTGCATGTTCCGGATAAAAAGCTCATTATTTCTGAAATAACAATAACTGTCAACAAGCGCTGCTTTACCTTCACGAATAGATTTAATCTCAGTGCCGGTTAATACCAAACCTGCCACCAACTTTTCTAAAAACTGATAATCGAACTTGGCGCGACGGTTTTCTATATTAACCTTATTGTTTATTTTAGCTGACACGTTGCAAATATACTAATACCATGTCAAACCACAGTGTACAATTATCAGTTGCGAAAACAGAAGACATTCCTGCTATTGCCAAACTCGCCCACACCATCTGGCATCAACATTACACAAGCATTATTGGCACCGACCAAATCAACTATATGCTGGAGATGATGTACAGTTATGAGAGTTTAACTGAACAAATGACACAAAAGGGACA
>CAYQDP010000044.1:0-11692 GCA_964416235.1 uncultured Flavobacteriaceae bacterium
ATCCGGGAACCGGGAAAAGCAAAGATTACATTGTTGGATAATGAAAATAAAAAGATTGCCGGAATTTATAACTCAAACTCCAAAACCGGTAAGTTTATTTTGTTAATGAATCCTTTAAAAAGCTATAGAGCAATTGTGGAGGATGATGGATTTGGAACTGTAGTGGTTGAGATTGACCCAATGGCTTTTGAAAAGGAACCAAGTGAATTAATTATTAAAATGACAAAAAAATAAAAAAGGCACTCACATATTTAATTTTGTTTTTGAGCGTTGTTACAATTGCACAGGATGCCCAATTCTCGCAATTTTATTCAGCTCCGCAGTATTTAAATCCCGGGTTTACAGGATTAACTGCTGAACATCGAATTGTTGCTAATTATCGAAACCAATGGCCGGGAGTAAAACGAGCTTATCAAACTTATATGGTTTCTTACGACAACAATTTAAGTGATGTGAATAGCGGTATAGGTATTACCATCATGCAAGACAGAGCTAGTTTCGCAGGATTGTCGCATACACAGGCGGTATTGAATTACGCCTATCGTTTTACGGTTAAGAAGTTCAACGAAATAAGAGCCGGTATTGGATTTTCTTACAATTATAAAAATGTCAATTACGGAAAATTAACTTTCAACGACCAGTTGATTACCGGTTCAGCTACCTCAGTTGAAACAAATAATTATCAACCCAAACAATTCATTGGAATAAATGCAGGCGCACTTTATAATTCTCCAAAGATTTGGTTAGGTGTTACAGGTAAGCATTTGAATCAGCCTAATACAAGTATGACAGGGCAACTTGAGCGTTTGCCATTGTTTGTTGGTGTGCATGGTGGTTACCGTTATGTAATTGAGTCAAAAGGTACGAATTCAAGTATATTAACGAAGTATGTTGCCTTTTCATTTAATTACCGTCATCAATTGAAAAACGACCAATTGGATTTAGGATTTTATTATTGCCAGCTTCCATTAACAGTTGGAGTGTGGTACAGAGGTATTCCATTTAAGAAATATAAAAACTTCAGCAACAATGAAAGTTTAGCAATATTGGTTGGATTTGAAGTGCCGAATAAACATTTGAAAATTGGATATAGTTTTGATTTAACTATTTCTTCATTGGGCGTTAATAATACATTTGGTGCCCATGAAATATCTCTCGTGTATGAAATAGCGGATAAGGCCAAATACAAATCTCGGAAGGTTTTGGTTACAGTTCCGAAGTTCTGATGAGAGGATCTTTTACGTAATTTAATACAGCTTCATAATACGCTTTCGCAACCTGATAAACACGTTGTGGAACAGCAACATTATAGCTTTCGTAATTACAATTGTTCAATAAAGTACATTCAATGCTATTGTCCTGATACAAACTCTCGCCATAAACAAGCGGTGAATTGATGTAGCGTGTTAAGATAAGATTTCTGCAAAACACACCTTCTCCCTCTGAAACTAATGAATTCTTCATTAAATAATCTGTGTCAATTTGTTTAGCTGTTGTGATTTTTAAGTTTTTCTGGAAGGCATGAATAGTATGCTTCCCTATTATTTCAGATTTTTTAACCTGATCGCTAACCATTAGTCTAACGAAATGTAATTTGTTGACGTCCTTTTTAAGGTCTGCAGAATTAAACCCTCCGGGAATAAAACACATACTTGTGTTGCGATGTGTGGTTTTTGTCCAAGGCGCATTTTTATCATCTACGTTGTAATGAATAACTACTGATAAATGCGGTGAAAAATTATTTATTCGCCGTGAACGTTCTACCAACTCATAATCTCTGAAAAATTGCCAGAACAATTGATTTTTAGACAGCTTTTTATAATTATTGCATTCTGTTTGAGTGATTTCTTTTATGTTCACTAAGCTGTCCAAAACCCGGAAACGATGAAAGCGATACCAATCAGTATACGAAATTTCAAACGCGGTATAACCGGCTTTAGCTCTGGTAAGCATTACTTTAGCACCCTGATCTTCTAGCATTCTCTTTAGCAAATCAGCGGTCATAAAGGTTAACTGACCTTCAACAAGAGTGATGGTGTCTTTGTTTCGGGTTTCTTCGCTTACAAGTTTCACAAACTTTCCTTCGATTTTGGATTCACTGTAATTCGCTGCAAAATGCCCAGGATCTAAAGCGATTTTTACGCCTTGTAATAGTTTGTTGGAATTCGGCTTAGGAAGCTTCACTTCATCTTTAAGGTTTAACCAAATACTGTCTAATTGTGCCTTGCTTAGTTTTTTTGTCCCTTTAAATTTATAAAGAGAGAATTGATCGTTTGTACTAGAGTTCTCGAAAAACGCCGATAATACTTTTAACTCACTTCCGTAAATGGAAAATTCTTTTACTTTATTAGGACCAAGAATGTGAAAAGCATCACTCTCGAAAATCACATCTTTACTTATGCTTCCTTTTAAATTGAGGTATTTATCGAATCTTTGTTTACACTCTTCAATTGTTTGCGATGAAAGGGTAAGCCATAGCGAACATAAGACGGTGAAAATAATCCTCATAGAGGACAAATTTATAGTGAAGGTGATGTTGTAAATTTGTACTTTCATCCTTATTATTAATATGTCAATGTTAGCAAGTGAGCAGATAAAATTACTAAAAAAAGAGTTGGTTTATAAAACAGCTCGGTCGGGCGGTAAAGGCGGACAAAACGTTAATAAGGTTGAAACAAAAGTTGAACTGTATTTTAATATCGCTTCTTCTTTTGTCTTAAATCAAGAGCAAAAATCAAGATTAGCGTTAAAACTAGCTTCACGACTAAATGACGAGGGGATTTTAAAGTTGTCTGAGGATAATAGTCGTTCACAATTAGCCAATAAGGAAACTGTAGTGAAACGTTTCTTTGATCTTTTAAATAAGATGCTTAAAACTGAAAAGCCGCGGAAAGCTACTAAGCCCACTAAGGCCTCTCGTTTAAAGAAGGCTGAAGGTAAAAAGCGCAGAAGTGAAATAAAACAATCCAGAAGGAAGTTATTGTAATGATTTCTGCCGCGCACATAGAATTGCTTCAATTAACTCTTTTCAGTGAATTAAAAGAATCCGGCAGCATAACAGAACTTAAATCATGCTCTGGCGGTAGCATCAATCAAACTTATTTTTTTAAATATGCGGATAGGCTTTTTTTCTTAAAACATAATAGTCATAAAGAATTTCCTGAAATGTTTAAAAAAGAGTCGGAGGGTTTAATGGAGTTAAGAAAATGTAAAGCTCTTGTTGTTCCCGACGCGATTGCACATTTGGTAATCGAAAATGAGCAGTATCTGATTTTAAATAAACTTGAATCTGCTCTTAATGACTCTACGTTTTTTGAAACGCTCGGTGTAGGCTTGGCTCAATTGCACAGCATCTCATCCGAAAAATTCGGATACTCTCAAGATAACTACATTGGCAGCTTAATACAACGAAATAAACGTACCGATAATTGGTCGGATTTTTTTTATGAATCACGACTAGAGCCCCTCATAAAATGGTGTTACGATAAGCGTTATTTGTCTGGAGTTCATATCAATTCACTCGAAACTATGTATAAGCGTTTTGATGAAATATTTCCGAAAGAAACGCCATCGTTATTACATGGTGATTTGTGGAGTGGAAATGTGATGAACACGGTTTACGGACCTGCGGTTTATGATCCGGCGGTGTATTACGGACATCGTGAAATGGATTTAGCAATGACGCGTTTGTTTGGAGGATTTGCTCCGGAGTTTTACTCTGCTTATAATGCTGTTAATCCTTTACAAAAAGATTATGAAAAGAGAACTGAAATTTGCAATTTGTATCCATTATTGGTGCATGTGAAATTATTTGGAACATCTTATTTAAATGATGTGATAGTAACATTAAAACAATTTTAATTGCTGTTTAACTCATTAATATTTTTGATTTTTTTGCCTTTGGTGTTTGTGGCTTATTGGCTCATTCCACATCGGTTTCGTAATTTACATTTACTCGTTTGTTCTTACATTTTTTACTTTTCCTATAATCCCTGGTTTCTTTTATTGTTATTTGGGACTTCAGCTTTTGATTATTGGTGCGCACGTCGAATTAGCAACGAAAGTATGGCTAGTTCAAAGAGGGTGTGGCTTGCATTAAGTGTAATTAGTAACATTGGAGTTTTATTTGCATTCAAGTATTTTGTGCCGCTTGCTAACTTTTTTTCCGGACAGAATTTGTTTACAGCTATCATTATTCCCGCGGGTTTGTCTTTTTACACATTTCAGTCATTAAGTTACACCATCGATGTTTACAGAGGAAAATACAAGCCTACGGATACACTCTACGAATTTTTACTTTATGTTTCTTTTTTTCCCCACATGGTTGCCGGACCAATTGTAAGATATAACGATTTGATGCCACAGTTTAAAATTGCCCAGTATTTTAAAAATATTGATTGGGGAACCTTTGCGCGATTAACTATCTGGGGTTATTTTAAGAAAATAGTGATAGCGGATAATTTAAGTAAGTTGGTTACTCCTGTATTTAATGATGTTGAGCACTATAATTCAGTTGAATTGTTATTGACGGGATTTTTATTTGTGGTACAAGTGTATTGTGATTTCAGTGGTTATTCCGATATAGCTACAGGTATTTCAAAATTGTTCGGGATAAATTTATCACTCAATTGGAGAAGGCCTTTGTTTTCAAAATCATTGCATGAATTTTGGACCAGAAATCACATCAGCATCACAACATGGTTTCGAGATTACCTGTACATTTCATTAGGAGGGAGTAGAGTTTCCTATCTAAGATGGTTAATGAATGTGTTTCTGGTTTTTATTATAAGCGGAGCATGGCATGGCGCAAACTTAACCTTTGTTGTTTGGGGCGCAATGCATGGAGTGGTTTATATTTGTGAAATTTTATTCTCAAAGAGATTCCCTGCATTCAAAGCTCCTGCCATTTTAGGCTGGTTTTATTTGATTTCATTTCACACTATTTCATTGATAGCTTTCAGGGCTTTAAACACATCTGATTTATGGCATATTTATGATAAACTCTTTTGTAGTATAAATTTTGATAATGGGATTAGCCATTTACAAGCAATTGCTGACCGATTGTTTTTTTATATCTGTGTAGCCTTAGTTGTTTTGCTTTTTGTAAAAGAATTTCTGGAAGAATACAAACGGTCGGATTCGTTTGAAAAGTTAAAATCATCTCTAAGACCATTCATATATGTTCTACTTCTTGTATTAATTTTTGTACTCGGTGATTTTAATGCTAATGAATTTATTTATTTTCAGTTTTAGTGAAGAGAATAGTAACATATATAGTTTTGTTTGTGGTGTTGCTTTATGCAGTGCGCGAAATAATCTATATAGGTATTCGCAAGAATAAAGCCGGACTTTACGATAAATATCAAACTGTTTTTTTGCGACATAATGATTACAATGTTCTTTTTATGGGTTCTTCCCGTGCAGAAATGCATTTTAACACGGCTATTTTTGATTCGATAACAGGAATGAATTCATTTAATATTGGCGTAACCGGAGCAACCCCGCGAATAGCATTTCAAGTATTAAAATCGTATTGCGATAGGAGCAAAGTGCCACAGTTTTTGATTTTTGATTTAGATTATCATTTCCTAAAATTCGGAGTAGATACCGTTCGTTACTTCCCGCGATATTTTGCTTATTTGGAAAACCAAACATTATTGAATGGATTCAATTCCATTGATTCCAGATTTAATAGTTTCAGGTATAATCCACTTCATTCATTGCCGTATTCAAACATCCGTTTGTTAGCGGCATCATTGCATGGATGGTTGGATATGCCTTCGGCTGATGATGATAGCTATTTTAAAGGCTTTACCAATGTGACGAATCGAGATACCATTATCTCTAATGAATTAAATCCTTATTATTCATGGATTCATCCAACAGAAAGATCCTACATGGATTCAATAATTAATTTCGCGCAATCTAATAAAGTAAAGCTTGTTTTTACGAGTTCTCCAATGTATGTGAATGTGAAAAGCGCCCTATTAAACAGGCAGCAAATGATTGGTAATTTGAAAGATATTGCGCAAAATGGAAATGTAGCTGTTGTGGATTTTTCATTTGGGGAATACTCCAAACGAATGGGCTATTTTGTTGATTATTACCATATGAATGGGGCTGGAGCGCGTGTTTTTACACGGGAATTCTCTCACTTTTTTCAACAATATTTTAAAAAAAATACCGTTAAGTAAGTATTTAATTCACACTTTTTTAAGTAAATTTAGGTAATCTATGCGTAAGGTATTTTCAGTTGCATTATTTGCATTTTCTTCTTTAGTATTTGGACAGGTAGCTAAATACAGTAACGAATTTTTAAACGTTGGTGTAAGCGCGCGCGCATTAGCAATGGCAAATGCCAATGTTGCCTCAGCCAATGATGTTACCGCCGGATATTGGAACCCCGCAGGTTTGTTATTTCAACAAAGTAATTTGCAACTCGGATTAATGCATGCGGAGTATTTCGCAGGTATTGCCAAATATGATTATATCGGTGCATCAAAGCGAATCGATTCCAATAGTGTAGCCGGTTTATCATTTATCCGTTTTGGTGTAGATAACATCCCTAATACATTGGATTTAGTGGATGCAAACGGTAATGTAGATTACGGGCGCATAAAGAGTTTTAATGCGGTGGACGTGGCTGTATTATTATCCTATGCACGTAGTATGCCAAAATTGAAAGGCGTTAAAATAGGAGGTAATTTTAAAGTTATCCGTCGTAAACTAGGTGATTTTGGCGGAGCGTGGGGTTTTGGTTTAGATTTGGGCGCCATGTATGATTATAAAAAGTGGCGGTTTGCCGCGATGGGACGAGATATTACCGGAACATTTAACGCCTGGAGTTATTCTTTAACAGATGAAGAAAAAAATACTTTTGAAGTAACCGGAAATGAAATTCCGAATAATTCTGTAGAAGTGACTGTACCAAAATTAATTTTAGGAGCAACCAGACAATGGTCAGTATGGAAAGAGAGAATTTCAATCTTAGCCGAATTAAATTTGGTAAACACTTTTGATGGGAAGAGAAATACGGTTGTTAAAACCGACGTGTGGAGTATGGAACCAATGTTAGGTACAGAAATCGGATATAAAAATATTGTATTTCTAAGAGGGGGAATTGGAAACATTCAGAAAGCTTTAAATGCAAAGGGGGATGCTTATACAACAACAATGCAACCCAATATTGGTGCAGGCGTAAAGTATAAAATCTTTGCTCTAGATTATGCTTATACCGATATCGGCGATCGCTCTCTGGCTTTATACTCTCATATTATATCACTTAAAATTGATATTAATAAAAAACCTAAGTGAAGCGAATAATTCACATAATGATATTTTTGACTTTAGGTATTTCGCTTAAAGCGCAGATGTATCGTAACGAATGGATTAATTTCTCTAATAAGTATTACAAATTTCCAATTAAGAAGACCGGTTTTTACCGAATCGATTCCCTTGCCCTCGCGAATAGTGGTATTAATCTTTCGATGATTAATCCCAAAAACTTTCAACTGTTTTTAAAAGGAAATGAAAAACACATTTACATAAAAGGTGAGAACGACAATGTGTTTAATGGAAACGATTACATCGAATTTTTTGCAGAGAAAAATGATGGCGCTTTTGATTCAACACTCTATAGAAACATAACGTATGTTCCAAATCCGTATGTTTCTTTATTTAGTGATACAATTTATGCCTTTTTAACCTGGAACAATTCAACAACTAATAAACGTTTAACCCTTGAAACGGATACTGCATCTTCCTTACAAACGCCGGCAGCTTATTTTTATAATGAGTTGGTTTATACAGATAAAAACGAGTATAATAAAGTTGAATCGTATGGATTTGATATTAGCGACCCGCACTATACACAAGAAGAAGGTTACGGAGCTTGGTTACCTAATGGAAGTACTCGTGGTCCAAACCTTACCAATTACCGTATGTATAATTCATCGGCTTTGCCGGTGTATTTAAAATTTGGTTTTTCCGGTGCCAGCACAAATGGAACTTTATTAAAAGATCACGAAATTAAAGGAGTTATTTATAACTCTTCCTCAACCCCTGTTACTTTATTCGATACTATATTCAAAGGATATGTGCCTTTTGTCTATTCATTTAGTTTAACCTCTAATACTCTCGGAAATAATTCTAATGTAGAAGTAAGTTCAATCAATAATCCGATGTTTGGTGGTAATAGTAATAATACTGTACTGCATTACATTTACTACAAGTACCCTCAGGTTCCGGATCTGGATAATGCTTCGTTCTATAAATTGGTGGTTGATGATGATGCGGTAAACGCTAAGAGTTATTTAAAATTAAGCAGTGTTAATACAGGAAGCACCAACTCGGTTTTGTTTTACGATGTAACAAACAACAAACGCATCGAGAATGTGATTAATTCAGGGTTTGTAAAAGTGTTAGTGCCAAATTCAAGCGGACAAAAACGTTGCTATCTTGGTGCCGAGGAGGGGATTGTAAAAATTGATACGCTTAAACCTGTGAATCAAACGGGTTATTTTAAATACTATAAATCAAATACTGCTGATTCGGCTTTTGTTATCATTACACATTCCAAATTCACAACAGAAGCTAATGCTTATGCTTCATACCGTCAAAGTACTGCGGGCGGTTCGCATAATACCATTGTTGCTGATGTTGAAGAGTTGTACGATCAGTTTGCTTATGGCATTAAAAAACATCCATTAGCGATTCGTAATTTTTGCCGCTACCTCATGGATAGTTTACCATCTTATCCAAGAAATGTTTTTTTAATTGGAAAGTCTGTTCAACATCGCGAAATGGTAACACAAGGTGCAGCAGCCTGGAAGAAATCACTTGTGCCATCAATGGGTATTCCTCCATCCGATAATTTGTATACAGCAGGATTAAAAACAAATGATTTTATAACACCGGAAATCCCTATCGGTCGTTTAGCAGCACAAACGTCAACAGATGTAACCGAGTACTTAGCAAAGGTTCAGCAACACGAAAGCACACCGCCGGCCGAATGGAAAAAACATGTTTTGCATTTTGCAGGAGGAACCAATACAAGCGAACAAAACCTGTTTCAAAGCTATTTGAATGGGTATAAAAATATTATTCAAGATACTCTTTATGGCGGAAAGGTTTTTGATTTCAAAAAAACTACCACCGCGCCAATTCAAATTACAATTACCGATTCAGTAAAAAATCATTTTAATTACGGTGTGGGGCTCGTTACTTTTTTCGGGCACGGTTCGGTTTCGGGTTTTGATCAGGCTATCGACGATCCTAACGCTTATAATAATGCAGGTAAATATCCTTTCCTTATTGCTAACTCCTGCTTCTCCGGTAACATCCATACGTTTAATGCAATCAGTAATTCTGAAAAGTTTGTTATTATAAAGCAAAAAGGAACTATCGCATTTTTGGCAGCAAGCAATCTTGGATTTGTGAATACACTGGATAGCTATACTGGAAGTATATACAGGGCATTGGGTCAAACAAAATACAATAAGAGTTTAGGAGAAATTGTTCAGGATGCTTGTTTGAAATCAGCACAACAGCTTGGGAATTCCATACAGCATTTTACAGCTCTTGATATGACATTGCATGGTGATCCGGCCGTAAAAATTTCGGTTGGTCGTTTACCGGATTACTTTATTGATAACAGTAAAGTGAGTTTTGATTTAAAGTCGTATGTAGATTCAATTGGTGTATCAATCGATATCACCAATTTAGGCGTTGCAAAAGCAGATACCTTTTTTGTAAAGACAGAGCGTTTCTTCCCGAATGGAGATTCATTGACTGTTTACAAACAGATGAAGTCGCCGGCTTACAAGGATACACTTAAGTTTTTTATTCCGATTGATTACACAAGAGGAATAGGACTTAATAAATTCAAAGTGTTTGTGGATGCCTATAGTGCAATTGGTGAAGAAAATGAAAATAATAACAGAACTACAGGAACGGTGGATGTATTTATACAAGGTGGTGATCTCGTACCTGTGTATCCATACAAATACGCGGTCGTTCCTTCGACGCCAACTATTACTTTAAAAGCGTCTACATCCGATCCTTTCGCTCTATCACGGAATTATAAATTGCAAATCGACACTACAGATGCATTTACTTCTCCTCTTCAGCAAACTGTGATTCAAAGCAGTGGTGGGGTAGTGGAGTGGACCGTTAACCTCCCTTTTGCGGATAGTACAGTTTATTTCTGGCGAGTGAGTAAAGATTCAACCGGTCCAAATGATGCTTACGTTTGGAGAGAAAGTTCTTTCCAAACTATTACCAATAAACGGGGTTGGGGACAATCCCATTTCTTTCAGTTTAAAAATGATGGTTATCAATTCGTGAAGTATAAAAAACCGCAAAGACAATTTGCCTTCGAAAACGATAGAATTTCTTTGTTCTGTAGAACGGGAATTATTTATAATATAGATCCTGCAAATATCATTTATTCACTTAATGGTTCTATAAAACATACTTGGAATTGCGAATGGAATGGATGGTCAATTGCGGTCTTTGATTCTATTTCTTGTAAACCTCTGGTAGCTAATTCTACCGCAACAGCTCCAATGGTTGGGCCTTATGGTAATTTTTTGTGTGTTGATCAGGGACAACCTTTGTATGCTAATGATTTTGGTTTTGATAATTATCATGGCCCTGCTTTTGGTGGAAATTTTACACATCCAGCTTGGAAAGCAGATTTAGAGAGCTTTTTAAATTCGATTCCTGCTAACAATTGGGTATTGGCTTACTCGGCACAAAATCACGGAGCGAGTACGTATCAAAATTCATTATACTCTGCATTTGAAAGTTTTGGTAGCGGTCAGATTCGTACTACAGCAGATACATTGCCTTTAATTATTTTTGGAAGAAAAGGAATGAGTCCGGGACAAGCTAATGAGGTAAAAGCAACCAATACTGTTACACCAATACAATTAAACGATACCTTAAAAACGAGGTGGAATACAGGATATGTTGCCTCAGAAATTATTGGTCCGGGTTACAAATGGAATAGTTTGCATTGGCGTGTAAGGAGTTTAGATGCAACAGCTGGCGATTCGACAAAAGTTAAAGTTGTAGGTATTAGAAAAACAGGTCAAATTGATACGCTGGTAACGTTTACCGAAGACAGTTTAAATGTGTTGGATTTGTATAATTATGCAGATGCCAATTTGCACCCCTATCTACAGTTAATCGCTTATAAAAAGGATAATGTACATCGAACATCCCCTCAATTAAAGCATTGGTATGTTTTATATGATGAAGCTCCTGAATGCGCTATCAATCCAAAGAAGGGTTTCGTTTCTATTAAGGATACCATGCAGGAAGGAGATAATTTCAGTATCGTTTTACCGGTAGAGAATATTGGTGTACATCCGTTTAATGATAGTTTGGTGTTTACCTATTGGATTGAAGATGCAAATCGTGTAAACCATTATTATCCGCAAAAGCTAAAAGCTAAGCCGTTTAATCCTGGTGCAATTATTTTTGATACCATCGTGGTGAACTCCTATCAATTCCCGGGTAATAACGCATTATGGGTGGATGTCAATCCTCCACAGAATTCAAAGTATCAACGCGAACAATATCATTTCAATAACGTTGCACGTTATCCTTTTTCTGTGAGTAGGGATGTAACAAATCCATTATTGGATGTTACTTTTGATGGTATTAGAATCATGAATGGAGATGTGGT
>CAYQDP010000045.1:0-11658 GCA_964416235.1 uncultured Flavobacteriaceae bacterium
GTTGAAACACTCATGGGCTGATCGAAAAAAATAGCAAGTGCTGAACTATCACTATATGTAGTTCCGAAATACTCACTAGTATAATATGTTGTTTGTAAAATAGATCTTGAGTCAAACAAAGATGGTGTACTGGGTGTACTTGAAGTTGCAACCGGATCTTTATCTTTCTTTTTACAGAAAGTAAATACTAATGCAAATAGGAGTATGTAGATTGTGTAGTTGCTCTTTTTCATTCTATTTGCTTTAGACTAATATATTACAATTACGCATAAAAACAAAAAAGTCTCTTTAATTGTGACAATACTTATTCAATAATAAGCTTATGACAGTCATAACCTTGGTTAGATTCTATTTTTATGAAGTAAATTCCAGGTTTATAGTTTTGAAGGTTAACTTCTATCTTAGGTTCCGTTGTTTCAAAACGCATTAGTTTACGACCAGTGATATCGTATAAGTGAATGTTTTTTAAGCTAGTTGTTCCGGTTTCAATAAATACAAAATCATTTGTGGGATTTGGGAAAACATTTGTAATTGATTTTTTGTTTGTTAAGGAATTAATTCCAATGTTACATGAATATTTTTTGCAGTATAATGGGCTACCGTACATTACTAGTATTTCATCGGTCTTTGTAATTCCAAAACATCCCTGATTAGCAGAAATATTATTAATATCTACGCCGCTAAATTGATTCCAAAAACTACCATCAAAATATTGAATTTTGGCTTTTCCTCCATTAGATTTATCTATATAGAACACAAACGGCACGTTTTGGCTATTAATTTTTAATTGTATAGATTCAGGACTAATAGCACCAGTAATCGTATTTAACCCCAAAGGTACCCAGTTATTTCCGTCGAACTTTACTAATTTTATTTCGTTTGTATTAAAATCAGCATAGACTACGTAAGGTAAATTATTTGCATCAAAATCGACAGAAGGAAATGTTGCAAAATCTGAAGATATGTAAGACGAACCAACGGTAACCCAATTTGTACCATCAAACTTCTTTACTATAGCATTTCCGGTATTCATCTCAACTAACAACACATATAGATTATTGTTTTTATCAAATGTAATCGAAGCATATCTTTCAGGTGATGTAGTGATTGGAGTGGCCCCAACATTTACCCAATTTGAACCGTCAAACTTTTTTACGTAGGTCTTAGTGTTTGAAATAACATTATCACTATAAACCACATATGGAACTTCTCCAGTATCTAACTTAATTTGACATCGAACAGCTGAAAATGTTGAAAAACCAGGTGTACCAATTACGTTCCAAGAAGTTCCATTAAATTTCATCACAGTTGCTTTATAAGTAAACGCTGGGTCGGGAAAAAACACATAAGGCATTCCGCTTTTAGAAACTGCTATTGATCCAAATCCGTAACCTGCTGAAGAAAAACCGGGATTCCCAACAGTTTGCCAAGTACCTCCGGAGTATTTAAGAACAGTAGCCTTACCTGAATTATTTCTATCAGAAATAAGGGCATATGGATTATTATTTGAATCTATATCAAATGTACCACCAGAAAAGGAAATCCCATTGGGCCCAATCATATCCCAATTGCCTGTGTTATATTTTGTAACCACTGCCTTTTGCCCGAAATTATTATCAGAATATATTAAATAGATTTCTCCAGTTGCGGCAATATCAAAATTCACATAATTAGCATAACCTATAGAAGCTTGTGAATTCCCATAAGTTTGCCAATTTATGCCATTGTATTTCATAACTTGAGCTTGACCGAGGTTTTGGTAAGCTACGAATGGCATACCTGTTAAATCGAATTTAAGTGTACAATTCGTGGTAAGATTGGGAGTAAAATCTAATGGCCCAACATTTACCCATGCACTTCCATTGAACTTCATAACGCTTGCCTTATATCCACCTCCTTGGTAAACAACATAAGGTGTACCGCTAATCTTTTCTATTTTAAGATCTATGTATGCTGCGCTTGCTGGAGTAAAACCAAACCCACCAACATTTATCCAACTAACACCATTAAATTTTAATACAGTCATTTTACTTCCAACGGTATTATCTGAAAAAGCGACATAAGGTGCTCCACTTGCGTCAAGATCAAGTGAAATAAAATCCGCCTGACCTGTACTAAAATTTGATATTCCAACTACAACCCAATTTACACCATTAAAATTCATAACAGTTGTTTTATTTCCTACAGATGAATCACCTACATATGCAACATACAAAAATCCTGAAGCATCGAACTTCATAGAAACAGATATTGCAGGAGATAAAGAAAAACCAGGCGATCCAACATTCACCCATGCACTACCATTATATTTCATTACGACTATCTTATTCCCTATTGTAGAATCAGTAAAAACCACATAAGGTGTATTTGTGGCATCCATTAATAGCTGCACTCGATCCACTGCTCCATTGGAAAAGCCCAAGTTGCCAACTGGTGTCCAAGTTCCACTTGCTAATTTCATTACCGTGATTTTTCCACTTTGGGTATGGTCACCGAAGGCAACGTACGGAATTCCATTAAAATCAGTCGCTATTGCAGGACTAGTTGCCTTACCTGCTGAGGGAAAATTAACATCATCATTTGGTCCCAAAGGTGACCATAAGCACTGTGACTTTAAATTTTGGTATAAAAGAACAAGCAATGATACAAAAACAACTTTTCTAATTCTCTTCATACTATTCAAAACAGGTATTATTAAAACGAATGAATCTTTAATTTAATCAAATTTAAACATAAACTCATAACTATTACAGGAAGAGTAATGAAACACTGTTTTGACTTTATAACTGGTTGATTTTTCAATGTAGAATTCTTAAAACTTAAATCACATGTATCAATACAATACTATAAATACTATTTCTACCTGCATTAGGTCAACAAAAAAGCCGTGAGTAATACCCACGGCTTTTTATATTGCTTAAAAGAATTATTATTCTTCTGATTTTGTTTCTTCAGCTCCGCCTTCTGCTTTCTTTTTAGTAGTGCTGCGGCTACGACGAGTCGTTTTCTTCTCAGCTTTAACTGCTGATCCTTTACCGCTAGTGTAAAGTTCGTTGAAGTCTACTAATTCAATCATTGCCATTTCAGCAGCATCACCCTGACGGTTTCCGGTTTTGATGATACGTGTGTAACCACCTTTACGGTCTGCTACTTTTGTAGCTACATCTTTAAATAATGCAGAAACTGCTTCTTTATTTTTTAAGCTTGCGAAAGCCATACGACGACTGTGAGTTGTGTCGCTCTTACTTTTTGTAATGATAGGCTCAACAAATAAACGTAAAGCTTTTGCTTTCGCTAATGTTGTAAAAATACGCTTGTTCTCAATTAATGCGCAAGCTAAATTGCTTAATAACGCCTTACGGTGAGAGCTGGTGCGGCCTAAGTTATTTATTTTATCTCCGTGTCTCATTTTAATTATGATTTGGTGAGTTGGTGAGTTGGTGAGTTGACGTTTTTAATTCGCTAATTCACCACTTCGCTAATTCACGAATTATTTTTTAGTCTTTATCCAATTTATATTTTGCAACATTCATTCCGAATTGTAAGCCTTTAGCAGATACTAAGTCTTCTAATTCTGTTAATGATTTCTTACCGAAGTTGCGGAACTTTAAGAGGTCGTTTTTGTTGAATGCTACTAGTTCACCTAATGTTTCAACATCAGCAGCCTTTAAGCAGTTTAATGCGCGAACTGATAAATCCATATCAACAAGCTTAGTTTTTAATAACTGACGCATGTGTAATGATGTTTCATCGAATTCTTCTTCGCTCTTCTTATCTTCAGTATCTAAAGTGATCTTCTCATCAGAGAATAACATGAAGTGGAAGATTAAGATTTTAGCTGCTTCTTTTAATGCTTCTTTCGGGTGAATTGAACCGTCAGATACGATGTCTAAAATTAAACGTTCGTAGTCAGTTTTTTGCTCCACACGATAGTTCTCGATTGTATATTTTACATTCTTAATTGGAGTGTAGATAGAATCGATGAAGATAGTTCCATTAGGTGCGCTGTTAGTTCTGTTTTCTTCAGCAGGAACATAACCACGGCCTTTCTCAACAGTTAATTCAATTTTTAAACGTACTGAAGGATCGCAATTGAAAATTACTAAATCAGGATTTAAAATTTGGAAACCGTTTACATATTTTGCGATATCACCGGCAGTAAATTTATCGGCACCTGCAAAATGTACAACAATCTTTTCGTTATCGTGGTTATCTAATTGTTTTTTGAAACGAACTTGCTTTAAGTTCAGGATGATTTCAGTTACATCTTCAGCCACACCTTTAATGGTTGAAAATTCATGATCAACACCTTCTACGCGAATGCTTGTGATAGCATAACCTTCGAGTGATGATAATAAGATACGGCGTAACGCGTTACCGATGGTAATACCGAAACCTGGCTCTAACGGACGGAATTCAAACTGACCTTCTGTCTCAGTAGAGTTAATCATTATTACTTTATCGGGCTTTACGAAATTTAAAATTGCCATTTATACAATATATTTAAGGTTATTAAATAAGTTCAAAAAGATTATTTAGAGTACAATTCGACGATCAACTGTTCCTTAATGTTTTCAGGAATCTGTGAACGCTCAGGACGGCTAATAAATTTGCCGCTCATTGTATTCTTATCAAAATCCAACCATGGGTATTTGTTAACCTGGCCGGCTAATGAATTTACGATAGCTTCTAATGATTGAGATTTCTCGCGAACACCTACTACATCACCTGGCTTTAATGTATAAGAAGGAACGTTTACAACGCTTCCGTTTACAGTGATATGAGCATGAGAAACTAATTGACGCGCTGCACGACGGCTAGGAGCAATTCCTAAACGGTAAACAACGTTATCAATACGAGATTCGATTAATTGCAATAATACCTCACCGGTAATACCATGTGAACGTGCAGCCTTATCGAAAATTTTCGCAAACTGACGCTCTAAAATACCATAAGTGTATTTTGCTTTTTGCTTCTCCATTAACTGGATAGCATACTCTGATTGTTTAGCACGTTTTTTTGCTAAACCATGTTGCCCCGGAGGGTAATTCTTTTTTTCTAACGCCTTATCAGGACCGAAGATTGGCTCCTTGAATTTACGGGCGATTTTGGATTTGGGACCTGTGTACCTTGCCATTTTAAATAATTGTTTTTTGTTTGTGATGAAGTGAATTATTTCTACTCCATCTGTTGTTTTTATTATTTAAGCTAATAACCCTGTAGATTACCAGCTCCAAACCCCGAAGGAAATCTTCCGGGCTGGCTGTTATTTACTATTAAACGCGGCGACGCTTTGGAGGGCGACAACCGTTGTGAGGAATTGGAGTGATATCTACAATTTCAGATACTTCGATTCCTGCAGCTGCAATAGAACGGATTGCTGACTCACGTCCTGCACCCGGACCTTTTACATACACTTTTACTTTACGTAAGCCTGCATCAAAAGCAACTTTAGAACAATCTTGTGCTGCCATTTGAGCTGCATAAGGAGTGTTTTTCTTAGAACCTCTGAAACCCATTTTACCTGCAGATGACCAAGAAATAACTTGACCTGCAACGTTAGTTAAAGAGATAATAATGTTATTGAATGTAGCATTGATATGTGCTTCGCCTGCAGCGTCAACTTTTACAACACGTTTACGTGCGGCTGCTTTTCCTGTGGCGGCGGTAGCTTGTTGTTTTGCCATTTTATATCTTTTTCTTAAATATTAATTATTATTTGGTAGCCATTTTCTTGTTGGCAATTGTCTTACGACGACCTTTACGGGTACGAGCATTAGTTTTTGTACGCTGACCACGAACCGGTAAACCATTACGGTGACGGATTCCGCGGAAAGTTCCGATATCCACTAAACGTTTAATGTTTAACTGAACTTCAGAGCGCAATGCACCCTCAACTTTAAAGTTAGAGTTAATGAAATTACGAATCGCATTTTGCTCATCGTCAGACCATTCGCTAACTTTCTTATCATGAGAGATACCTGCATTGTCCAATATTTTTTTTGCGGTGCTTGGGCCAATACCGTAAATGTAGGTTAATCCTATCACTCCTCTTTTGTTTTTTGGTAAGTCAATACCTGAAATACGTGCCATTTTTATCTAAATTTTTTTAAAAAGGTTTGCAAAGGTACAAAAATTATCTTTGTCTTTGTTTGAATTTTGGGTTTTTCTTGTTGATTACGTACAATTTTCCTTTACGGCGAACAATTTTGCATTCGCTGCTTCTTTTCTTTATGGATGCTCTAACTTTCATCAGTTAATTGTTTAATTATTTATATCTGAATGTAATTCTTGCTTTTGTAAGGTCATATGGACTCATTTCCAATCTCACCTTATCTCCGGTTAAAATTTTAATATAGTGCATACGCATTTTACCGGAAATATGCGCAATTACTATGTGGCCGTTCTCCAACTCTACCCTGAACATGGCGTTACTCAAAGATTCGATAATGGTTCCGTCAACCTCTATGTTTGCCTGTTTTGCCATATCTTAGCCTTGTTGTACCATCATGGCATTAGCGCCACGTCCTTTAATTCTACCTGACTTCATTAATCCATCATAATGACGGTTCAATAAGTAAGTCTCAATTTGTTGTAATGTATCCAATACTACACCCACCAAGATTAACAATGATGTTCCTCCATAGAAATCAGCGAAAGCACTGTTAATACCTAATTGCATAGCGATAGCAGGTAAAATTGCTACAACCGCAAGGAAGATAGACCCCGGCAGTGTAATGCGGCTCATTACCTGATCAATGAACTCAGCTGTTTTCTTTCCAGGCTTAACACCCGGAATAAAACCACCGTTTTTCTTCATATCATCTGCCAATTGATTTGGGTTAACCATAATGGCAGTATAGAAGTATGTAAATAGAATGATTAATACGGCAAAGGTTAAATTGTACCAGAAACCATAACGCTCAGTAAATACTCCACCTGCATTACCGGCAAAACCTGTAATTGCAGCGGGAATAAACATAATAGCTTGAGCAAAGATGATTGGCATTACACCTGCAGCGTTTACTTTAAGAGGAATGTACTGACGAACTCCACCATATTGTTTATTACCTACAATCTTCTTAGCAAACTGTACCGGAATACGACGAGTACCTTGTACTAACATAATGCTACCAATAATGATGAATAATAAGAATACGATTTCTAATAAGAACATGATTAATCCGCCACCTGAACTTTGTAAACGAGAACCGAATTCTGAAGTAATAGCGAATGGTAAGCGAGAAATAATTCCAATCATAATGATTAAAGAAATACCGTTTCCGATACCTTTATCAGTAATACGCTCACCTAACCACATAACAAACATTGTTCCGGTTACGAGTATAATGGTTGACTGAATCATAAACCAAGTTCCGTCTAAAACAACTGCACCAGGAACATTGTATACCTGCGTAGCCAAATATCCAGGACACTGAACTGCAGTTACTGCAATTGTAAGGAAACGGGTATATTGATTGATTTTTTTACGTCCGCTTTCGCCATCACGTTGTAATTTTTGGAAATATGGCACTGCCATACCTAACAACTGGATAATAATTGACGCTGTGATATAAGGCATAATACCCAAGCCGAAAACTGAAGCACGAGAAAAAGCTCCACCCGCAAAAATGTTTATCAAACCGATAATTCCATCTTGCGAAGCAGAATCTTTAGCCTCATTTAAAGCGGCAGAGTTTACACCGGGAAGCACAACATAAGAACCAAGACGATAAATTAATACCAACCCAAGGGTGGTAAGAATTCTTGCTCTTAGCTCCTCTATTTTCCAGATGTTTTGAAGTGTATCTATAAAACGCTTCATAAATTATTTTAAAGTTGTTACTGAACCACCTTTATCTTCAATTGCCTTTTTTGCAGTTGCAGTAAAAGCATGAGCCGAAATAGTTACTTTCGATTTTAATTCCCCACGGCCTAAGATTTTTACTAAATCATTCTTAGATGCCATTCCATTTTTAATTAACAAATCAGGAGTAATTTCACTTACTTTAGTTTTGTCAACTAACTTTTGAATGCTATCTAAATTGATTCCGTGATAATCGATTCGGTTAATGTTTTTGAAACCGAACTTAGGAATACGGCGCTGTAACGGCATTTGACCACCTTCAAAACCACGTTTAGAAGAATAACCAGAGCGTGACTGAGCACCTTTATGACCACGAGTAGCAGTTCCACCGCCACCAGAACCTTGTCCACGACCACGACGATAGTTATTTTTTACAGAACCATTTGCTGGTTTTAATCCGCTTAATTTCATTTTAAAATATATTAAATAGTTTCAATTTTTAACATGTGCTTTACAGCATTAATCTGACCTTGAACTGCAGGATTTAATTCCTTTTCAAGTGTCTGGTACGATTTTTTAAATCCTAAAGCCACTAATGTTGCTCTTTGAGCAGGTGAACGCTTAGATGTACCTTTTACCAATGTAATTTTTACTTTAGCCATAACAATACTATTATCCGTTAAACACTTTATCTAAAGAAATACCTCTTTGGTGAGCCACTGTAATTGGATCACGCATTTTTACTAACGCATCTAAAGTTGCTTTAACCACGTTGTGAGGGTTAGATGAACCTTTAGATTTTGCTAATACATCGGTAATACCAACGCTTTCTAATACAGCACGCATCGCACCACCGGCAATTACTCCGGTACCATGAGCAGCAGGCTTTAAGAACACGCGAGCACCGCCAAATTTACCTTCCTGTGCATGAGGCACAGTTCCGTTTAATACCGGTACTTTTACCAAGCTCTTTTTAGCATCTTCGATACCTTTAGTGATAGCATCAGTTACCTCGTTAGCTTTACCTAAGCCCTGGCCTACTACACCTTTTTCGTTTCCTACTACAACGATAGCAGCAAAACTAAAGTGGCGACCACCTTTGGTAACCTTGGTTACACGCTGTACAGCAACTAATTTATCTTTTAGTTCGATGTCGCTTGATTTTACTCTTTTAACAACTTCTGTTGACATTTTATTCGTTTAAAGTTTTTATTACTAATTAAAATTTAAGTCCGCCTTCGCGTGCGCCATCTGCTAATGATTTAACACGGCCATGGTATAAGAAACCATTACGGTCAAATTTCACTTCGCTGATTCCGCCTGAAATTGCTTTCTCGGCGATTAACTTACCAACTAATTTAGCTTGTTCAGACTTACTTACTTTAGCCGACTTAATTGATTTATCATTGGTACCTGCAGAAATTAAAGTTTTGCCGGCTTTATCGTCGATTAACTGAGCATAAATTTCAGCGTTACTACGAAATACACACAAGCGTGGAGACTCGTTTGAACCTTTTACGGTTTTACGAATTCTGTATTTAATTCTTTGTCTTCTTTGTTCTTTATTCAGTGCCATCTTTTCAGTTTTTTTAAGATGATTAACATTAATTTAATTATTTTTTAGCTGCTGATTTACCTGCCTTACGACGTAAAATCTCACCAGTAAACTTGATACCTTTTCCTTTGTATGGCTCAGGTTTACGTAACGAACGAATTTTTGCAGCTACTAATCCGATTAACTGTTTGTCTGCAGATTCCAAAATAATTTTTGGGTTTGCACCTTTTTCAGCTGTAGTGGTAACCTTTACCTCTACCGGTAAATCGAAAGTGATGTTATGTGAATAACCTAAAGACAATTCTAATAATTGACCCTTGTTTGATGCACGGTAACCTACACCTACTAATTCTTGCTCTGTTTTATATCCTTCATTTACACCTTTAATCATATTAGCGATTAATGCGCGGTATAAACCATGTAATGAACGGTGACGTTTGTGATCAGTTGGACGCGATACAGTGATTGTACCATTGTCAACTTTAACATCAATATCCGAATCAACCTTTTGAGTTAATGTTCCTTTTTTACCTTTAACGGTTACCAATCCATTGGCAACACTTACTTCCACTCCTTGTGGTATTGTTATCGGTGCTTTTCCTATACGTGACATGACTAATTTCCTCCTTATTTTAGATTAAGAAACATAACATAAAACTTCGCCGCCCACATTTTGATTCTTAGCTTCTTTATCAGTCATTACACCTTTAGAAGTAGAAATGATAGCGATACCCATTCCGTTTAATACACGTGGCATTGATGCAGCACCTGTATACTTACGTAAACCCGGAGAAGAGATACGATCTAATGAACGAATCGCCGAAATCTTAGTTACCGGATGGTATTTTAATGCGATTTTAATTGTACCCTGTTTTTTATCGTTTTCCTCAAACTTATAGTTTAGGATATAACCTTTTTCGAAAAGAATTTTTGTAATTTCTTTTTTCAAATTAGAAGCAGGAACTTCTACAATTCTGTGGTTGGCCTTAATCGCGTTTCTTACGCGTGTTAGGTAATCTGATATTGAATCTGTCATTTTTATTTGTTTTATATGTTATCCCGCACGCAGGATAATTATATTAATACTCTTTTTATTACCAGCTAGATTTGGTTAAACCAGGGATTAAACCAAATAAAACCATTTCGCGGAATGTAACACGGCTTACACCGAATTGACGCATATAACCGCGCGGACGGCCCGTTAATTTACAACGGTTACGACCTCTAACCGGACATGAATTTTTAGGAAGCTTTTGTAAAGCATCGTAGTTTCCAGCCTTTTTTAGTTCTTCACGTTTAGCTGCGTATTTTTCCGCTAACTTTTTACGTTTGGCCTCACGGGCCTTCATTGATTCTTTTGCCATCTTTTAGCTTATATTATTTTTTAAATGGTAATCCAAATTCAGTTAACAATGCCATAGCTTCCTTATCCGTTGGAGCTGATGTAACGAAAGTAATATCCATACCATTGATTTTTGTTACTTTATCGATATCAATTTCAGGGAAGATAATTTGCTCGGTGATACCTAATGTATAGTTACCACGGCCATCAAAACCCTTATTGTTGATACCTTTAAAATCACGGATACGAGGTAATGCTGAAGCTACTAATCTATCTAGGAACTCATACATTTTATCGCCACGTAATGTAACGCGTACACCAATGGCAACACCCTTACGTAATTTAAAGTTTGAGATATCTTTTGTTGAATGAGTTGGTACAGCTTTTTGACCTGTAATAGTAGTCATTTCCTTTAAAGCTGACTCAATCATTTTTTTATCCGATACTGCATCACCAATACCTTGGTTGATACAAATTTTTTCCAATTTCGGAACTTGCATTACAGTCTTATACTGAAATTGATTTTTCAAATTATTTACAATTTCAGAGCTGTATTTGCTCTTTAATCTTGGTTGATACGTTTTTGTTGCCATTATTTAATTACCTCCTTAGTTTTTTTAGAGATACGTACTGTGTTTTTTGTTTTTTCGTCAATTTGACGGCCGATACGAACTGTTTTACCACCTTCAACAAACATAACGTTCGAGATATGAACCGAACCTTCTTGTTTAGTGATTCCACCATTCGGGCTTTTTGCATTTGGCTTACTGTGTTTGCTGATCATGTTTACACCTTCAACAATCACACGCGATTTTTTTGTATCGATAGAAATGATCTTTCCTTCCTGGCCTCTTGCTTCGCCGGAAATCACTCTAACTGTATCGCCTTTTTTTAATTTTAACTTCGACATGATATCTTTTTTTTAAAGCACTTCTGGTGCTAATGAAATAATCT
>CAYQDP010000046.1:0-3101 GCA_964416235.1 uncultured Flavobacteriaceae bacterium
TTTGTGGCGTGGTTCACACACAAATACATTATGCATGGATTACTCTGGGTCTTGCATAAGGACCATCACACCGGACATAAACATACTTTTGAACGTAACGATTTCTTCTTTGTAATTTTTGCCTTACCCGGTGCCTCCCTAATTATTGTTGGGAGCATAAATGGTTTTAATGAATTATTTTTCGCAGGACTAGGAATTACACTTTATGGAGCCGCCTATTTTTTAGTGCATGATATTTTCATACATCAACGCTTTAAGCTTTTCAGAAATTCAACGAATCCTTATTTATTAGCTATACGCCGCGCACACAAAGTTCATCATAAAAGAACAGAAAAAAATAACGGAGAATGCTTTGGTATGTTAATCGTGCCAATGAAATATTTCCGAAACGAAATAGGCTCTTTTATCAAACAGGGATAATTTTAGATTCTTACTCCCATTACCAATACATCATCCAATTGCTCATAGGATCCTTTCCAATCATTAAAGGTTTTGCTTAATTGTTCTCTTTGTTCTTGTAACGGCAATGTATGAATTTGTACAAACTTTTCTTCAAGTTGTTTAAACTTAAACTTCTTTCCTTTTGGTCCGCCAAATTGATCCGGATACCCGTCAGAAGTTAAAAAGAACACATCTCCTTTTTGAATGGAAATGTTCACGTTCGTGAAATCACGATGTAAATCGGTATACGATGCGCCTATGGGATGTTTATCGCCTTTATGTGTGATTATTTCTCCGTTTCTTACCTGATACATGATATGATTAGCACCGGCAAAAACAAATTCATTGCTTTTCCTGTTCCATTTACATAAGGTTATCTCCATTCCGTCACGAATCACACTTTCTTCTTCGGTTTGCTTTACCGTTGCTTCTAATCCAATGTTTATCTGATTTAAAATTTTTGCAGGCGAAGTCAATTTACTTTCAAATAAAGCCTGATTCAATAAATTCACACCTACAATACTCATGAATGCGCCAGGTACTCCATGTCCGGTGCAATCCACCAAAGCAAAATAAACGTCATAGCCAATGTTTTCAACCCAATAAAAATCACCGCTCACAATATCCTTTGGCTGAAAAAACACAAATGAATCAGGTAAGCAACGTTCCATTTTATCCTTTGTTGGAAAAATAGCCTGCTGAATTCTTTTTGCATAACGAATACTATCCGTAATGTTTTTATTAAACTCTGCTAACTCTGCGTAAGCCTTATCAATAATTAATTTTTGTGACTGAATGGCGGTGTTTTTTTTCTCTAATTCCTCCGCAACTTTTTGTTTATCCTTAAAGCGTTTAAAAATTAAAGTTGATACGAGGAGAAAAGAAACCCCACTGATAACAAGAATAATGATTAAAGAATTTTTTTTTCGGTTACTAATTTCATTCTCTTGCTCTTTTAATTTTTGTTGTAATTTAATTTCTCCTAATTCAGCCTCTTGCTCCTTATTCTTAAATCGGGCTTCCAACTCGGCAATATGATTCATGTTTTCAATATTTCGAATGCTGTCTTTCAATCCAATTAATTGCTTTTGAATTTGATAAGCTGATTTAATATCGCCTTTCATTTCGTATGCGTCTCTTAAATTAAATAGCGCGTACTTCACATCTTCCTTCGCCTGAAAACGTCGCGCAATACCCAAAACTTGATTAGAAACTTCAATAGCTTTATCAGGATTATTTTGCTTTATGTAAATAGTTCCGAGATTCTCCATACTTGCCATGATTCCCATTGTGTCGGCAATGTTTTTTCTAATCTCATATCCCTTACTATGAAAATCCAAAGCGCTTTTAAAATCTTGCTTTTGAAGAAAAATCAAGGACATGTTATCGTAGCAAGAAGCTAACTGAGGAAGATTGTTATCTTTAAGATAAACCGCAAGTGCCTTTTTATAATAATGCAATGAGCTGTCTAATCTACCTAATTCATCAAAAATAATAGCAAGGTTACCATAACTCGCAGCCATTCCCTCTTCATCACCCAGCTCATTACTTAAACGAATGTTCTTATAAAAATAATCCTGCGCTTGATTGTACATACCCTGATACCAGTAGATAACTCCCATACTGGTATAACATTTAGCTAAGCCTGCCTTGTGCTTATTTTTTGTAAAGAGATTTGCAGCTAATAAATTATACTTTAAGGCAGCACGAAAATTACTTTTATACTCTTCACAAAACGCGAACTGCAAAGCTGCTTCAGCCTGCAGGATTTCATTTTTAATAGCGATAGCTTCTTCGTAGGCTACGCGAATCCATTTTTGTGCTGAATCAACATTTACATTCTTAAATTCAAAAGTAAAAGCTAATAAACTGGAGACACTTTTGGGTCTACTCTCCGCGTTTTTATAAACGTTAAACAAGCTATCTAAGCCACCAGCTGATAATTTATTTAACGCAATGGTTAAAAACGTGAATATGTAAAGTACTTTCTTGATACAGCAATACCTTACATATTTCTTCTATACTGTCCGCCTACTTCAAATAATGAGTTGGTGATTTGTCCAAGCGAACAATATTTTACCACTTCCATTAATTCCGCGAAAATATTTTGGTTTTGAATGGCCGTATGCTGCAATTTACTTAATACCTCTGCTGACTTTTCTTTATGTGATTTATGTAATTCCTGCAACATGGCAATTTGATATTCTTTCTCTTCCTTGGTCGAACGAATTACTTCCTGTGGTATAACGGTTGGAGAACCCTTTGAACTTAAGAAGGTATTTACACCCACAATTGGATATTCTCCTGTATGCTTCAACATTTCATAATACAAGCTTTCTTCCTGTATTTTTCCGCGTTGGTACATGGTTTCCATAGCTCCTAATACACCGCCACGCTCCGTTATCTTATCAAATTCACTTAATACCGCTTCTTCTACTAAGTCGGTTAATTCTTCTATGATAAATGAACCTTGTAAAGGATTTTCATTCTTCGCCAAGCCTAATTCGCGGTTAATGATTAGCTGAATTGCCATTGCTCTTCTCACTGACTCTTCGGTTGGCGTTGTGATAGCTTCATCATACGCGTTTGTATGTAATGAATTACAGTTATCATAGATTGCATACAAGGCTTGTAAGGTGGTACGAATATCATTGAACTGC
>CAYQDP010000046.1:3111-11651 GCA_964416235.1 uncultured Flavobacteriaceae bacterium
ATCAATTTCCTGTGCATGTAATGAACGTCCTGATGTTTGAATATGATACTTCAACATCTGACTTCTTTCATTACCTCCGTATTTTAATTTCATGGCTTTCGCCCAAATTCTTCTGGCCACGCGACCAATTACGCTATACTCAGGGTCAATACCATTACTAAAGAAGAAGGATAAGTTTGGTGCGAAATCATCAATGTGCATTCCGCGGCTTAAATAATATTCAACGAAAGTAAATCCGTTTGCAATGGTAAATGCCAATTGAGAAATAGGATTCGCGCCTGCTTCTGCAATGTGATAGCCTGAAATAGAAACAGAGTAAAAGTTTCTTACTTTGTTATCGATGAAATACTGTTGTACATCACCCATCACGCGTAAGCTAAACTCCGTACTAAAAATACATGTGTTTTGTGCCTGATCTTCTTTTAAAATATCCGCCTGTACAGTTCCTCTTACTTGCGATAAAGTACTGGCTTTGATTTTTTCATAAACATCCTTTGGTAATACCTGATCACCGGTTACTCCTAATAACATTAAGCCTAATCCGTCGTTTCCATCAGGCAATGCTCCCTGGTATTGCGGACGCTTGGTTCCTTTGGCTTTATAAATGGCTTCTATTTTCTTATTAACCTCTGCCTCCAGACCGTTAGCTTTAATGTACAATTCGCACTGTTGGTCGATGGCTGCATTCATGAAAAATGCGGCCATGGTTGGAGCCGGACCGTTAATAGTCATGGATACTGAAGTTTTAGGGTCTGCCAAATTAAATCCACTATAAAGTTTCTTGGCATCATCCAAACAACAAATGCTTACACCACTGTTTCCGATTTTCCCGTAAATATCCGGACGGTAATCAGGGTCGTTACCATAAAGTGTTACACTGTCGAAAGCTGTACTTAAACGTGCAGCAGGTAAACCTTTACTTACATAATGGAAACGTTTGTTGGTACGTTCAGGTCCACCCTCACCCGCAAACATACGCGTTGGATCTTCGCCTTCACGCTTAAACGGATAAATTCCGGAGGTATATGGAAATTCACCAGGGAAATTTTCCTGAAGATTCCATTGTAGAATATCGCCCCAAGCCGTGTATTTTGGTGAAGCAATCTTAGGAACCTGTGTATGAGATAGAGACTCGTAATGTGTTTTAATCTTTAGTTCTTTGTCGCGCACTTTGAAAACATAAAACTCATCACTATATAATTTCTTCTTCGCTTCCCAGCCTTCAATTAATTTTAAGTTATGTGGATCTAAATCCAGTTTGGTTTTCTCGTATGCTTCCTGCAATCCTTTAATCAATCTGTCTTTATCATCAACTGAAGATGTTTTCAATGTTTCGATTGATTTTTGTAAGCTGTAAAGTCGCTGAGCGATTTCAGATTGTTGTTTTGCTCTTTTATCGTAATTGCGATTATTCTCGCTGATTTCACTTAAGTAACGCGTTTTTGATGGAGGAATGATGTAAATCTTCTCACTCATTTCGTTAGTAATAACGAAATTGGATTTTAATTTTTGGTTACCTGTTTTCTCAACCATTTTATCCATCACCGCACGATACAAACGGTTCATGCCTGGATCATTAAATTGAGAGGCAATGGTACCATGCACTGGCAGTGTATCATCATCCGCTTCAAACAAATTATGATTGCGTTTGTATTGTTTCTTTACATCACGTAAAGCATCAAGTGCGCCGCGCTTATCAAATTTATTCACCGCAATAATATCTGCGAAATCGAGCATATCGATTTTCTCTAATTGTGAAGCTGCTCCGTACTCCGGTGTCATCACATATAAGCTCATATTGCTGTGCTCAATGATTTCTGTATCGCTTTGTCCGATTCCACTGGTTTCGAGAATCACTAAATCAAATCCGGCGGCTTTACAAATATCAACTGAATCCTGAACGTGTTTGCTTAATGCCAAATTACTCTGACGTGTTGCCAAAGAACGCATATAAACTCTGTCGTTCTTAATTGCGTTCATTCGTATACGGTCGCCTAACAATGCACCGCCTGTTTTGCGTTTACTAGGATCAACTGAAATAATCGCAACCTGTTTATCTTTAAAATCAATTAAGAATCGACGAACTAATTCATCCACTAAACTTGATTTACCTGAACCACCGGTACCTGTAATACCTAGCACTGGAGTAGTAGAAACTTTTGCTTTCTCACGAACTTTATTCAGCATAGCGGTGCTTTCTTCATTAAAGTTTTCGGCTGCTGAAATTAGTTTTGCAATGGATTTGTGGTCGCGTTCGATCAAATGAGCCACTTCGCCATTTAAATTTTTTCCGGTTGGGAAATCACACTTTTGTAATAAGTCATTAATCATTCCTTGCAATCCCATTGCTCTTCCGTCATCAGGAGAATAGATACGTGTTATACCGTAATTATGCAATTCTTCGATTTCTGTAGGAAGAATTACTCCTCCGCCTCCACCAAATAATTTAATATGACTGCAACCTTTTTCTTTCAAAAGATCATACATGTATTTAAAATACTCTACGTGTCCGCCTTGATAGGAAGTAACAGCAATTGCGTTAGCATCTTCTTGTATAGCACAATTCACAACTTCCTGCGCGCTTCTGTCGTGTCCGAGATGGATTACTTCAGCACCACTGGATTGAATAATACGGCGCATGATATTAATAGCAGCATCATGTCCATCAAACAATGCAGCGGCAGTAACAATGCGTATTTTATTTTTTGATTGATAAGGGGTAGTTTCCATAATAGTCTAGTAGCATAATATCCAACCAAATTTAAGTTTCTAAGGGGATTTATACAAAAAAATAAGGAAAGGAGGAGTAATAAATTGTTTTGTTAATCAAACAGTTAACAATTATCACTTTTAAAATAGAAAAAACATCAAAGTTACATTTCAAAACGAGGTACATGTTATGAAATTTCTCATAAAAATAGATGAATAATATCATTGGAATAAAATGAACCTGAGGCAATCTTTGACGCGTACAAAACTAATAATCCTAAAACCATGAAAACTGTAACTAAAATTTTATCGGGATTTATCCTAGCATTACTCATTAACCTTCAGGGCATTTCGCAAGAAGTAAAACCACTTTTAGAAAACGAAAAACAAATTGTTTTCAAAATTTCAGCATATAATACTGATACCGACAAATTAATTCACAAAGAATTTTCTTCAGATAAAGATTTGAAGATTGTTTACACATGCATTCCAACCGGAATATTAGTTTTTGAATCAAATAGCATTATCACTTCAGAAAAAAAGCAAGAAATACAAAGCCGACTTAAAAAAGTTCATGCAATTGAATTTCTCCATATGCAGGGTTTTTCATTAAAAAATGCTGAAGAAAAGTGTGCCACAAAAAGGTCAGTTAATTAACCTATTAAAAACAACATCATGAAGAAGTTCTTACTTAAAGTAATTCCTTTAATAGGATTTATTTTGTCATTTAACACTATTAACGCTCAGTTAATAGTTTCAAATACTTTAACACCTCAGCAACTAGCTCAATTAATATCTGGCCCCGGAGTAAAAATTTTAAATCCTGTGATTAATTGTGGTGCCAATGGCTACGGTAAGTATAATGCCAGTAGTAGTAACTTAAACATTACCGAAGGCTTACTACTTACTACCGGCACAATATACAATGCTATTGGACCAAATAACGTTAGTAATAAAACTACTTTTTTTGGCAATCAGTATTCTCCAAATACTTACACTTTATTAAATGGTTACACAGGAAAAACCACATGGGAATATTGTGAATTTGAGTTTGATATTATTCCACAAGGTGATACAATAAAATTCGATTTCGTTTTTGCCTCAGAGGAATACGAAGAATGGGTAGGCTCGCAATACAATGATGTATTCGGCTTTTTCATTAGTGGTCCCGGCATTACTGGCGATCCGGGTGCAGGAAATTACCATAATATAGCATTATTACCTTCTTCGACCGTAGCTGTTACCATTAATAATGTCAACCAAAATATTAATACAGCTTACTATCAGAACAACAATAACGGCACATCGGTACAATATGATGGCTTTACACGAGGTTTGAAAGCGATTTCCAAAGTAACTCCATGCGATACATTTCACTTAAAATTAGTGGTAGCGGACGTTTCCGATAAATTATGGGATTCCGGTGTGTTTATTGAGAAAATCTCATCCAATAATGTGATTTTAATGAGTCAGACTGCGGGTGGAATACCTAACATGGTTGAAGGGTGTAATAATGGACAAATAATTTTCACCAGGCCTAACATAACCCCTAATCCTCTCACTGTAACTTATTGGTTAGGCGGTACCGCGACAAATGGCACCGACTATCCCCTTGTTGGATCATCACCTAGCCCTTTAAATCCTAAAAACATTACGATTCCGGCCGGACAAGCCAGCGCAACCCTGAACATTAACCCAATCGCTGACGGCATTAATGAAGGTTACGAATACATGACGGTATATCTTGGAAATCCATTCTGTTCTAATCAAATTATGGATAGCTTACGATTTTATATTCAAGATTCATTGTATACATCGGTGACTCCTGTGAAGGATTCCATCTGTTTAGGCCAAAGTGTTTCTCTTAACACCACAGGCGGAGGAAGTGCGTTTAATTGGTTACCAATTTTAGGTTTAAACAATCCTTCCATAAAAAACCCTGTTGCTACACCAAGTGCCACCACAATTTATACGCTTACCACAACAGCAAGCACTTGTGTAATGAAACGTTATTCAACTATTAATGTAAGTAACATTTCACTCGCGTTTATTCCTACCAATGTAAGTTGTAATGGTGCGAATAACGGCGCCATAAATCTAGTGCCAAGCGGTGGCTTTGCTCCATATACGTATACATGGACTGGTCCCTCCAGTTTCAGCTCTAATTCACAAAACATTTCCGGACTAGCTCCCGGTAATTATTCTGTTATCGTTAAAGGCTTGAAAGGGTGTACCACAAGCGGAACGGTTAGTATTTCTCAACCAAGTGTATTAACAGCAACTTTAAGTAGCCCTACTTATAACGGAGGATTCAATATTGCATGTAATGGTGGTAATTCTGGGTCTGCTATTTCGAATGTATCCGGTGGTGTTTCTCCGTATACATTCACCTGGTCATCAACTCCAACACAAACAACAGCCAACGCATCTAATCTAACGGCCGGTAACTATACCCTCACTATTAAAGATGCGAACAATTGTTTACTTACAAAGACTATTTCACTGACTCAACCCGCTCCATTAAATGCAGCAATTGGAAGTCAGCAAAACGTGTTGTGCTTTGGAAATTCAACGGGTTCTGCAACCCTTAATACTGTTGGAGGTGCTACGCCATATACATATACTTGGAGTACAAGTCCAGTACAAACAGGCTCAGTTGTAACAAATTTAAGCGCCGGACTTTATTCAGTAAACATAAAAGACGCGAATAATTGTGCTACAAGTACAACTTTAAATATTACTCAACCTATCGCACCATTAACTGCAAGTTTAAGTAACATTATTAATGTAGCATGTTATGGAAATTCAACCGGAGGTGCCACTGTTAGTACATCCGGCGGTAATGCTCCTTACACGTATACATGGAATACTACACCTGTTCAAAGTAACTCTATAGCTGCAAACTTATCTGCAGGTAATTATGTAGTTAATATTAAAGATGCCAACAATTGTTTAATTAACATACCTGTTACGATAACTCAACCGGCTACAAATGTTAGTGCTATAATTAGTTCACAAAATAATGTTTCATGCTTTGGTGGTAATAATGGCTCGGCAAGTGTACTAGCTTCAGGCGGAGTACCTGCCTATACATATACTTGGAATTCTGTACCAACTCAAACCACAGCTACGGCTAATAACTTAATCGCCGGGACATATACGGTAATAGTAAAAGATGCCAATAATTGTAGTTTTAGTATACAAACCACAATTACCCAACCATCCTTACCTCTTACCGTTAATCTTTCCTCACAAAACAATGTTTTATGCTTTGGCAATAATTCAGGAAGTGCTACTTCATCAGCATTAGGAGGAACACCACCATACAACTATAGTTGGAGCACGAATCCTGTACAAACGAATGCAACTGCAACAGCATTGAGTGCAGGTTTGTATACGGTTGTGGTTACGGATTCAAAAAACTGTATTGCCTCTAGAACGGTAAACATTACACAGCCTGCAAGTGCGGTGAGTGCAAGCATAACTTCACACAATAATGTTTTGTGTTATGGTGCGAATAGTGCAACTGCAAACGTTTCGGCTAGCGGAGGTGTTGCAGGTTACACGTATAATTGGAGTACCATTCCTACACAAACAACGGCTACGGCTGTTTCATTAGCGGCTGGTAATTATACGGTAACGGTAAAGGATGCTAACAATTGTACATCCCTTGCTTCAGTAATCATAACTCAACCTAATTCTGCCTTAAGCGCAACTATTACAAATGTATTGAATGTTAAATGTAAGTCAAATGCAACCGGTGCTGCTACAGTTGTTGCTAATGGAGGAAGCGGATCCTATTCTTATAGCTGGAATTCGGTACCAGTACAAACAACTTCAATTGCCTCCAATCTCATTGCAGGAAACTACACAGTTATAGTATCTGATAACAATGGTTGTCCAGTGCCTGTAACAAAATCTATTACAATTACTGAACCTTTATCCCCATTAACTGCTTCTTCAACTAGTCCGCTTTTTAATGGATTTAATATTTCATGTTACAGCGGCAATAATGGTTCAATTAATTTAACGCCATCTGGAGGTACTGCAGGATATACTTTTCTGTGGAGTGGTCCATCGGCATACTCGTCTACAACTGAAGACATTTCATCCTTAAGTGCGGGTATTTATTCTGTGATAGTAACAGATGCCAACAATTGTATCTATAATTATTCAACCACTTTAACTCAACCACCGATTTTAGCTTTGTCAACAACAATTACACCTGCAACTTGTCCGGCATTTAATGATGGCGCGATAAGTTTAAATGTAAGTGGCGGCACACCTGCATATTTGTATAATTGGAGTGGTCCTGGCGCATTTACTTCAACTTCCTCAAACATTAGTGGATTACTGGCAGGAAATTATTCTCTCACTGTTACTGATGCAAACGGTTGTTCTAAATACGGAGTTTATACAGTTACTCAGCCAGGAGCTATTGTAATTTCAAATACTGTTTCTGTTTATCCAGGCGGAAACAATGTAAGTTGTTATGGTACAAACAACGGAAGTATTACCGTGAATGTTAGTGGGGGTACTCCGGCTTATAATTACTTGTGGTCCGGTCCGGCAAGTTACACTGCAAATACTGCTACTATTAATTCTTTATACGGAGGAACTTATCAATTAGTAGTTACTGATTTTAACGGTTGTATTCAAAGCAAACAAATAACCTTGACACAACCATTGCAAATAACGAATACATTAACACCATCTGTTTTTGCAGGTAATTATAACATAACTTGTAACGGCGCATCTACCGGTAGTATTAACTTAGTAAGTAATGGCGGAACTCCGGCATATACTTATATTTGGAATGGGCCAAGTGGTTTCACTTCTACAAGTCAAAACATTTCAGCTTTATTAGCGGGAGCTTATACCATAACAACAACTGATATTAATAGTTGTACGGGTACAACAACTATACAACTAACACAACCTGCGGTATTATCATCTTCTGTATCCAGTCCAACTGTAAGTGGAGGATATAACATTACGTGTAATGGATTATCAAATGGTGCTATTAATTTAACATCAACAGGTGGTACTACTCCTTACTCTTATTCATGGAACGGGCCTTCAAGTTATACTTCAACACTTCAAAACCCTTCAGGTTTATTGGCCGGCAGTTATAGCATTGCTATTACGGATGCAAATGGTTGTATTACTAATAACACAATAACTTTAACACAACCAAATGCATTAATCGCAAGTGCATTAAGTCCAACAGTAAACGGTGGGTACAATATAACTTGTAATGGACAAAACAATGGCTCCATTAATTTAACTGTTAATGGTGGAACTCCGGTGTATAGTTATGCCTGGACTGGAACGGGTGCTTACACAAGTACACAACAAAATCCAAGCGGATTAATTGCCGGTAACTATTCTGTATTAATAACAGATGCTAATAATTGCACTGGCGCTACTACAATAAGCTTAACACAACCTTCAGTATTAACTTCAACTGTTTCCAGTCCAACTGTTATTGGAGGTTACAACATTTCTTGTAATGGATTTACGAATGGAAGTATTTCTTTAAACATTAATGGAGGAACATCGGCTTATGGCTATTCTTGGAATGGACCTTCCGGTTATACAACAACTGTTCAAAACCCTTCTGCATTAGCTGCCGGATTATACAATGTAGTCATAACAGACATAAATGGTTGTACAACTACCAACAGCATCAATTTAACACAACCTGCTTCTTTAAACATCTCTCTTAACAGTCCAACTTACGCGGGTGGTTATAATATAACCTGTAGTGGGTATAATAATGGAGCTATTTATTTAACTAACGGTGGTGGAACACCGACTTATACTTATTC
>CAYQDP010000047.1:0-3286 GCA_964416235.1 uncultured Flavobacteriaceae bacterium
CTACACGACGCTCTTCCGAGATCGGAAGAGCGTCGTGTAGGGAAAGAGTGTAAGCTCTGCTTCATAATCCTTCCCATACTTTTTTTCGTTATCATCTTTAAACTTGATGAATTTATCGAGATACTTTATTGCTGAATCATTTTTATATTGCTCATAATAATCGAAGCCAATGTAGTAATACGGTTCAGAGTGAATCTGCGGACAATTCGCAATGGCCTTCATAAAAAACGGAACCGCAGGAGTAAAGGGTTTACCTTCCAATTTACAATGCACGATGATTTCGAGTCCCATTGATAAATTAGCTTCAGCAAAATCAGGATCTTCTTGTAAACATTCTCTTAAATACTTTAAACGTTCAGGCTTGGGCGTTTTTCTGTCAGTACCTTTCAAATAAAGCTTTTCCAACTTCTTATCAATTTCCTTGCAATAGGTTTTCTCTCCTTCTTCTTGTGAAAAAAGAGACAGACTTAAAACCATCCAAAAAATGAGTAAAATATTACGCATGCAAACAATATATTATAAGCAAATTTATGATAAAGGTTACGAGTTTAACTTAAATTTTATCTGGTTTGTGTACCATAGAATGTTAAAAACAAAGCCCCTCATAACGAGGGGCTTTAATTATTTAGTTTCTTGCTTATCAAAAACCTTTATCATTTCTACGGCTTGGTCAACCGAAAGGCGCTTGGCTTTGATTTTCTTATCCTTATCCAATAAATAAATTACAGGTGTAGAGAAGATATCATACTTCGTTTTAATATTATTAATATGAACAGGGTCATATACGTTAATAAAATCGAGTTTGTTTTCAATTAAGTACTTTCTCCATTTATCGTATTCATGCTGTGTGTATACCGCAAATATTTTTACATCGTACTTGCCTTTCATTTTCGCGTATTCCTCCTTTAACTTAGGCATTTCAGTTTTGCAATGACCACAATCTACATCCCAAAAAACTAATAAAGTCCATTTAGCCTTCACCGAATAAAGTGTAGTAAACAAAGCCGTTAATTTTTGTGCGTTATCGTAATACAATTTCGTTACACTAGAACTGGTTTTTGCTGTATCAAAACCCATCTTATTGGTGATTTTTGCATTGATGGTATCAATCATCATTAATTCAGGAGCCACCGAACCTAACAATAATGGTCTCAAAATATCTACACGCTCTGCAATCTTTTTACTGGTGTTTTCATCATAAACGCCCTTTGCCAAACCGGTGCGCACATAAGTATCTACTAAATCACAGAACACTCTGTCGAAGCCCATAATTTTACTTTGCTCATATGTTGGCATAAAATAAGCGAGTAAAAATTTAAACATGTCGCTTTCAGGATTACACTGTTTCATCAATCTGTCGATTTCAACTGTAATAGTATCCGGCATCTGAATAATTACACTATTGAAATAACGTTTAACTCTGTCAGCAAAAAATGGTGTGCGTAAAATACGGTCATCTTTGAAGTTTACGCCATCCCAGTAGTGTGCTTTAAAATATTTGTAAACCGCAATGCTATCAGGACGGCCGTTACTCGCCTTTGGAACGTCTTTAAGTTCCTTTTCAGATTTTAAATTGAGTACGTCATATAAAAAAGTACCGGCATGTGCATTCATGAATTCCTGATCAAACTTCGCAACTGCTTTGTTTAGTTCAAGCGACTTATCTTTCATGAATGTAATTGAATCTGCCTTCGATTTCCCTTTTGATTCCTCTCTTATCTTATTGAACTCCTTATTACGCTCTGTGATGTAAGTTATGTATTTGAAAAACTCTTCGTTCTCTTTGGATCCCGGAGCTTTAAGGTTTTTTACAAAATCATCTGCATCGGTTGTAATGCTCAACTTAGAAGATTCATTTACAAAAAAGTCAAAGTAACGTACTTTATCCTGACTTACTAAAAAGTAAACACCTTTATCAAGGTCCTTTTTACCTTTAAAAACAATATTCCCCTTTACAATTTTCTTGCAGGTATCAACAATATATTGCTTGTCGAAAGTATACTTCGCCAGATAGGCTACACTGTCATTAATTCCTTTGATGGAAATTTTAATGTCATATCCACCTTGTGCTAACAAGTGTGAGGATACGAGAACAGAAAAGGCTATAAATAGTTTTTTCATAAATCAGATTTGCATTACAAATTTAATAAAACATTAAACTCTTTGATTATTTATTCGTTTTAAATTTAGACTCGTGGATTTCAATCAATTCGGGAATTTTTTCAACCGGCATATGCTTTGCGATAATTGCCTTCTTCTCGTCTAAAATAAACACTTTAGGTGTAGAAAAAATATCATATTTCGACTTCATATTATTAATGTAAACAGGATCATAAAGGTTAATGAAATCGAGTTTTTTGGAGATAATATACTTACGCCATTTTTCAAATTCCTGGAGTGTATAAACGGCCACCACCTGTATGTCGGTCTTCTTTTTTAAATCATGGTAAACTTCAACCAACTTCGGCATTTCAGTTTGGCAATGTCCGCATTCAACATCCCAAAAAATAAGCACGGTATACTTAGCTTTAATGGAAGATAAAGGTTTATACATTGGTGTTATCTTTTGCATGTTTGCATAATACAACTTGGTTACCGATTCGGAAGTTTGAGCGGTATCAAATCCCATTTTATTTACAATTTTACCATTAATCGTATCTATCAACATCAAGTCAGGAGCGATTGAACCAATTAAGAGCGGCTTAATTTTATCAGACTTTTCAATGATTTTTTCAATTGTTTTCTCGTCATAGATACCGTAAGCCTTTTTTGTTTTAATGTAATTATCTACCAGATGAACAAAGACTTTATCAAAGCCCATTAACTTATGATTTTCGTAATTCACCATGAAGTAAACAAACATGTATTTAAACATCTCACTTTGAGGCGGACACATTTTTAAAACTTTGTCCATTTCAACAATTACCGAATCAGGACCTAATTGCTGAATTAATTGATCAAAATATTTGTTCACGCGAGTCTCCAAAAACTGAGTACGCAATAATCTGTCATCGGAGAAATTAATACCATCCCAATAATGATTTTTATAATAATTAAATCGATAAAAAGCAGAATCTGTTGCGTTTTTCAATTGTGGCATATCGGCATCCTTCACTTCCTTTTCAGTTTTTAAATTCAACCAGTCGCCAAAAAACTTACCTTTTTGCGCAGCTACAACATCGGCCTCAAACTTTGTAACTTCCTTTGTAAATTCCTTCGCTTTCTCATTCATGAACTTTGTAGAATCTTCCTTGTTCATGCCTTTAGTTTTATTTCTTAAATCAGA
>CAYQDP010000047.1:3301-11649 GCA_964416235.1 uncultured Flavobacteriaceae bacterium
CTTGTTTTTCTCCATGAAAAATCGAGTATAAGCAAAAAAATCTTCATTTTCCTTTGATCCCACGGATTTCAAATTGAACTGCAAATCAGCCATGTCTGAGGTAAAGTTAAGCTTCGTGTTTTCATTGATGATAAAATCAAACATGTGATTCTTTTGCTGATTCACCAAGAAGTAAATACCCTTATCTAAATCACGCTTACCTTTAAACGCAATATTTCCTTTATTTACTTTTTTACATGTATCAACCAGGTATTGCTTTCCAAAATTATATTTTGCCAAATAGGCTACAGAATCAGTGAAATTTTTTATTGAAATTTTAATTTCATATCCACCTTGTGAAAAGGCGTTGGATAAAACAAAAATGGATAAAATTGTAAGGGCATTTTTCATATATTCAAAGTTATAAAGATGCGTATTTTTTATTTCAAAGACTGTACCATTTCTTTAAGGTTGGATTTGTAAATTTTGTTAAAATCTCTCTCTAAAGAATCCTGCAAAGCATTATACTGCTCAAAATCAACAAACCATGCGTTACCGGAAGATTTTATTTGCTCATGAATCCTACTCACCTTGTCTTTACTGTTAATTGGTAAACCTATATATTCCTTGAGTAAACGATTTATTTTTTGTTGTTTAAGAATGAGTTTTAAAGAATTGGGAAGGGGTGCGATGCTATCATAAAACCGATTGAGGGAAACAATAACGCGAGAGGTATGATTATCGATTATTTTATTATCGGCATACGATTTTTGGTACACATGAAGTGAAACTGTGTCCGATGCCAAAAACTGAAGAGTTGCTTTATGCGCAATGAATGAAGCTAAATTTTCGTTATAGTTCACAGAACTTGGCGCATAATATGTGGCGTGAAATAATTCATGAAAAATCAAATTACAGAGCCAACCTTTACTACGGCGTAACATTCCACTTAAAACAGGATCGCTGAACCAGCCTAAAGTTGACCAGGCCGAAACCGGACGCACATCTACATCGTACCCTAAACATATAAGTCTGTTCTTTTCAATAATTGCCTTTTCCTCTATAAAAAATCCTTTATAAGAAACATTCCCCACTACCGGAAACGACCAATAATAAGGCCTAATCGAATATTTTTCTGAAGCAGAAACTACCCATAATAAAGGTTGATTCTTCTGATTATATATCTGCGAGAAATTTTTTGTTGGCTTAAAGCCCAATGAATCTTCGCTGTATTGTTTGATTGATTTAATCAGTTGCAATTTGGTGATTTCATCCCTATCAGGATTTGCTTCCTGTACATAACTCTCAAAACTTTGCTTTCCACCCAATATCTTAATTTGTCCAATTGCCTGATTTGCCACATATACACCCGACTCATGAAAAACAGATGCTATGCACAAAAGCATCCATACAATGAGATGAAGGGATATTTTAATCAGAATCTTAAAAGACATATATAAAATCACTAATTTCGGGGTATTATGTTTTTCTTTTTATCCAAAGTATTAACATTCCTGTTTTCACCTCTGGTTTGGTTTTTTGTTCTTATAATCTGGGCTTTTAAGACCAAGTTAGAAGGGCGGAGAAAAAAACTATTCATAACCGGTATTTCCATTTTATACATTTGCTCCAATTCTTTTATCGTTGATGAACTTGCACGTGGTTGGGAGCCTGTTACACCCGATTATTATATGACTAATGAGAAATATGACGTTGCTATCGTTTTGGGTGGAATCGGGCGCATTGATGAACGCCAACAACGTTTTGATTTTGGCTACTCGGGAGACAGGTTGTTTCAAACTCTGGAATTGTATCATAGAGGACGGGTTAAACAAATTCTGTTTTCGGGAGGAAGCGGCAGCATTCGCTTTCCGGAACATAAAGAAGCTTTGTATGTAAAAAAATATTTGAATACTATTCATATTCCCGATTCTGCCTTAATTATCGAATCACAATCAAAAAACACTTATGAGAATGCCGTTTTCAGCAAAAAGATACTGGATAGCCTAAAATTTAACGGGACAATTTTACTAGTTACTTCCGGTTATCACATGCCTCGCTCAATGGCCACCTTTGAAAAAGCCGGATATACAAACATAACACCATACATAACCAATCGCATTAGTGGTCCTCGTCGTTTTGATTGGGACCATTGCTTAATCCCAAATCCGGAGGCCTTACAAACTCTAAATTTCTTAATTCATGAGTGGATTGGTTACTTAGTTTATAAACTAAAAGGCTATGCATAATGAAAGAGGATTTGTTGCAATTTATATGGCAATATAAATTATTTGATCACACAAACCTGCTAACGGTTAACAAACAACCTATACATATTCTGAATCCCGGTGAGTTAAATAAAGATTCGGGACCTGATTTTTTTAATTCTAAAATCAAGATTGGTAATATAACACTCGCAGGCAATGTAGAAATTCATGTGAATGCAGGCGACTGGAATAAACACGGTCATCAAAACGATGCCGCTTATAAGAACATTGTTTTACATGTAGTTTACAAGAATGATTTAAAAACTCCTCCGGTTGAGAATTGCGAAGTTTTGGAATTGAAAAATCATATCAATGACAGCTTAATTAAGAAATATGAATCTCTGATAAATTCAAAAAAGGCATTAGCTTGCTCCGGACAAATCAACAAAATAGATTCCCTAAAAATTCAAAGCTGGCTCAATCGCATGTTGATTGAACGGCTTGAGAAAAAAACGGAATATATAAAACAGCAATTTGAATTATGTAAAAATGATTATGCGCAGACTTTTTACATTATCCTGGCCAAGAACTTCGGATTTAAAACAAACACTGAACCATTTGAGAATCTTGCACGGCACTTACCTCTTAATTTATTATTAAAACATTCCAATAATCTATTTCAATTAGAGGCCTTGTTGTTTGGAACGGCAGGATTATTAGATAAAAGTTATAAGGATAAATACTTGCAGCAATTACAAAACGAGTTTGAGTTTTTAAAAAGCAAATATGGTATTATTCCTTTAAATACCGGGGTGTGGAAATTCATGCGGATGCGTCCTGCTAATTTCCCTAGCGTACGTATGTGGCAGATGGCAAAATTGATTCATCACTCTTCGAATTTATTTTCCGAGCCACAAAACTTCAATCATCTTAATAAACTGGGTAAAGCTTTACAATTTGAACCGGAAGGATATTGGCAAACGCATTACAATCCCGGAGGAAAAGTGCAAGAAAAAATTGGGGCAATGGGAATGCAATCTGTAGAAAACATTTTAATCAATACGATTGCACCGTTTTTGTTTTTTTACGGTAAACAAAGTGCCAAAGAACATTTCACACAAAGCGCGTTAGATTGTTTTGAAGGAACAAAATTTGAGTCTAATATTAAAACGCGACACTTTGTAAAAGAAGGTTTGAAATTTAAAACCTCCGGTGAAAGTCAGGCGTTAATTCATTTATTTGATAATTATTGCAAAAATAAACACTGTTTAAAGTGTGGAATTGCCTCTCAACTCTTGATTAAACCGTAGCTTTTTTTATATTTGTATGTATGATTAAAGGAATTATAGCGTGGTTTGAGGAACAAGCTTTTGGTGTATGCGAATGGTGGGGAAAAAAACTTGGCATTAAAACCACAAAAATCAGAATGTATTTTATCTACCTCTCATTTTTCACGTTTGGTAGTCCGATTATAATTTATTTTATAATGGCATTTATTTTAGAACATAAAAATTATTTCAAGCCATTATATACACGCAATAAGCGAAGAAGCGTGTGGGATTTAGAATTTTAAAAAAACAATTAACATGAAAAAAATTATTACCATCAGTTTGGGCATAGTGGCATTAAGTTTAAACGCGCAAGAAATTAAAGTAAAAAGTGGAAACGAAAAATTTTCGTCGGGAAGCCACGAATGTCTAAAAACTACAATTTATTATGTGGATAAAGACAAAGTAATGAGTGAATGGAAAAGTAAGTTGAATGATTTCAAGGATGAAAAAGTAAGTAGAAAAGGGGATGAAATTTTTGGAGATAATGTTTTGATTAAAGATTGGGGTAATAATACTGTAGATATATACAGTGTATTTGAAGAAGATAAAGACAAAAAAACAGTGAACATGTCTGTTGCAATTGATTTAGGTGGCGCATATTTAACATCATCCGATAAAACAAAGTATGATTATATAGAAAAGATGATGAAAGAATTTGCTAAAAAGATTTCGAAGAATGCGGTTGAAGATGAACTGGTAGTTACGGCAAAAGCACTTGATAAACTGGAGGAACAGCAGAAAGATCTTGAAAAGGAGAAGAAAAATTTACAAGATAACATAGAAGACTATAAAAAGAAAATTGCCAAAGCGGAAGAAGACATAAAGACCAACGAAGGGAATCAAACAAAAAAGAAATCGGAAGTAGAAGCTCAGAAAAAAGTTGTTGACGAGGTTAAGAAAAAACTGAATGGAATTAACTAATCCTTTTTTTCTTCTTCAACTTTATCGGGATCAAAATCTTTTTCACGTTTAAGGCGTTTCTCACGCATATTAAACAACTCAACCATTAAGGCGAATCCAAGAGCAACATAAGCGTAGTTCTTGTTTATTTCCACATGATGTTCGTGTGTTACCGTAAAATTGTACGCATCAGCAACCGCTTCTGCAACTAAAATTCCGCCAATCACAAGAAGGAAAGAAAGTGCAATTGTTTTGATGCCGGGATTACGGTTAATGAATTCAGCCACAACACCCGAAAACAACATCATTAAAATCATAGCGATAATAACAGCTGTAATCATGATCAAAATATTGCCTGATAATCCAACAGCTGTTAAAATCGAATCGAAAGAAAAAACGATATCAATTAAAACAATTTGAAAAACTACCGATTTAAAGGTAGCTGTTCCTTTTTTAGAAGTAATTTCATGATCTTCCCCCTCAACCTTTTCATTAATTTCCTTCCAGGTTTTATATAACAAGAACAAACCACCTAAAAACAAAATCAATCCTCTACCCGATACTCCATAAATTCCTAAATGAAATAATGGGTCTTTTAAAGAAGCAATCCATCCGATTGAGAATAATAATATACATCTCACAATAAGCGCTAATGCCAAACCTATCCTGCGTGCCCTTTGCTGATGAATTTTCGGAAGTCGGTCTGCAGTAATGGATATAAAAATGATATTATCTATACCGAGTACAATTTCTAGAACCGATAAAGTAAGTAATGAAATAAGGCCTTTTAGGCTTAATAAGGCATTTAAATCCTGTGAGTAATCGTGCATTTTTCTGTTTGACTTTACAAAGTTAAGGGTATTTTAAGACTTTCATAAAAAATTATTCTTATTGATTTACAACACTTTAAATAAATTTACAGTACTATGTTTTGCATAATACCTTTATTTGCACTTATCTTTGTATCACCAAATAACTGATATAGCATACTAATATTAAAAAAATAAAAAATGAGAAAATTAATTGCAAACCCCGTAAGCCTAATAAAATTCACAGGAATTGTGGCATTTAGCTTAGGCACTCTATTTACTCAGGCCCGCAACTTAAATAACGGCGGCGAAGAGGCTGAGAAAACAGTAAAAGAACATGTAAAATTCCCGAAACTGATTTTACCGGTTCAACAAAATGAAAAAGTTGAAGTGGTTTTTACAACTGCTGAAAACGGAAAAGTGAATTTCGTTTTAGCAAAAACCGATAACAAGGTTTTAAAAACTGAATTAGAAAAACAATTTCAGGATTTAACCTTTAATAAATTAAAAGCAAACGTTGCTTATAGTATAGTGTTTAATTTCAAAACTCTTTAAGATGTCAGTAAATTCAGAGAACACAAGAGCGCAAATGCGAAAAGGTGTTCTTGAACTATGCATACTTTCTATCCTTTCTAAAGGTGATGCGTATCCAACCGAAATCATCGATAAACTAAAGGAAACAAAGTTAGTTGTAGTTGAAGGCACCCTCTACCCGCTGCTCACGCGATTAAAAAATACAGGACTGCTTGCTTACCGATGGGAAGAAAGCACCTCCGGACCACCACGCAAATACTACAAACTCACCGAAATTGGCGAACAGTATTTAAAAGAAGTTCAGCAATCGTGGTTTGAACTGGTAGACATAGTAAATAAAACAATTGATCAACAAAAAAATTAAATAATAAAATATTAAATCATCATCACAATGAATAAGACAGTAACCATCAATATAAGCGGCATCATTTTTCATATTGAAGAAGACGCTTATGATAAACTCAGTAAATACCTGAGTACAATAAAAGGATACTTCAGTAAAACGGATGGCGGAAATGAAATCATGTCCGACATTGAAGCCCGTATTGCAGAAATGCTTCAAAGCAAAACAAGCGCAGTTAAACAAGTAGTTTTAATGGCCGATGTAGATTCAGTGATTGAAGCTATGGGGAAACCAGAAGAATTTGCCGAAGGTCATACTGAAAAGGAAGAACAGGAAGAAGAATCTTTCCAGTCATCGGAACCAATTAAAAAACGTTTGTTCCGTGATCCGGATAACAAAGCAGTTGGTGGTGTATGCTCAGGTATTGCAGCTTACTTTGATGTGGATATTGTTTGGATCCGTTTGGCAATGTTTCTTCTAATTTTCTTCGGAGGACTTTCTTTATGGGTTTACATCATCCTTTGGATTGTTATTCCTGAAGCAAAAACTACCGCTGAAAAATTAGCCATGCGCGGTGAAAAAATAGATATTAATAATATCAGTAAAACCGTAAAGGAAGAAGCAGAACAATTAAAACAACGTGCCAAAAAATATGGTAACGATTTAAAAAATAATAGTCAGGATTTTCGCAACGATTCACGTAACTTTTTTGACAAGCTGGGCGATTTCATTAAAGACTTTCTCATCATCTTTTCGAAGTTTTTTGCGCGCATCATAGGACTGGTTCTTTTAATTTTCGGTGTCGTTTTTATGTTGGGATTAATGTCAAGTGTATTTGGTTTTTCTATTGCAGGAACCAATACTGAATTTAACGACTGGGTAAACATTTTCTTCATGGATAGAAGTCATTATACCATGGGCTTAATAGGCGTTTCCTTGTTCTTCGGTATACCATTTATAATGATGATTTACGGTGGTATTAAATTATTGTTTAAAATTCATTACAGTAATCGTTGGTTAAATATTTCAGCAGGATTAGTTTGGTTTGTTGGTTTCATCATAGTATTATTTGTTGGGATTAAAACAGGTAAAGATTTCGGTGAAGCAGGAAAAGTAAAAGAGCCAATCAAAATTGAAACTGAACGCGACACTTTATTCTTAACACTTACAAAAAGCAAAGAGTTATACACTCGTCTGAATTTAAATGAAGAGGACTACGATGATTACGATCATGAAGGAAATCACGTGAGAATTCACAAACGTCATAGCGACTACGTTGTAGCAAACAGCGACAAAAACAAATTAATTGTAGGATACGCTTCTTTAAATATTTTACCGGCCAGTGGAGATAACTTTGAATTGTACGTTATTAAAAAGGCACGCGGTGAAGATAAACGTGCGGCTGTTGCAAGAGCGAAAAGCATCCACTATAATATCTCACAAAACGATAGCATACTTTCCTTCGATGAGATTTTTACTGTTGACGCGTCGAATGAGAAATTCAGAATGCAAGACATTCAGGTTATTTTAAAAGTGCCGCGCGGTAAAGTTGTACACCTCGATAAAAGTTTAGATGGTTTTATTTATGATGTGGAAAACGTTACAAATACTTACGATGGTGACATGGTTGGTCGTCGCTGGATAATGAATATAAACGGGTTGGAGTGCGTGGATTGCGAAGGTATTATGTTTGATGATGAACATGATCTCCCAAAACCTCCGGCACCACCTGCTCCTCCCATCAATGTAGAAGCTTCTGAAGCAAACGTAAAAATCGGTAAGGATGGAATAAAAATAAACTCAAAAGAAGCTAATGTTCACATTAATGAGAAAGGAATTAACATTGATACCAAAGGTGAAAAAGGTGATAAGGGTGAGAAAGGTGAAAAATAATTCGTAACTGTAACTTTTAAACGCCTATAAGCGTTATAGAATAAAAACTAAACACCTGAACTTTCATGTTTGTTGGGTGTACTAGTAAAAATAAAAGTAAAGTGTGTGTGATTTATTTTTATTTAAACAGCAAACCCCCGAAAAACAGATTCGGGGGTTTTGTTTTTATTATCTAAAATTAATCGCATGATTTTAGGCTACTTAAACGATTTAAATTAACATTTCAAAGCGCTATATAATCTGTAAAACAAGCAATGTCTAGCAACAATTCACTACCTTTGCGCCACTAAAAACCTAATTCATGAAAAAACAACTACTTTATTCTTTCACATTTATCGCGCTTATGCTGGCT
>CAYQDP010000048.1:0-11585 GCA_964416235.1 uncultured Flavobacteriaceae bacterium
GGAACAATTCTTCATAACGAAGATGAAGGAAAATCTTCCATTAATCTTCAAATCTGGAAAGGACAAAAAACAATGGATCCTTCCGGATGGCTTTCGGGAGTTAAATAATTATTTTCGGGAAGCTTGCATGCGGCTCAATTTCTCCAGTGTCATTTCATAAACCTGTCTGAATAAAATAGGATGATGGCTGTAAAAATACAGCGAAGTGTCAAACTGAGTCTTAGTAATGTTGTTATCGAGCAGGGGATTAAACGAATAGACAGTATCGGCTTTTCCGTTAGGAACATTTAAGACGTTGATGCCGGCAGCGGATTCGGCTAAAGTAAAATCAACAATAACATCACTGAATTTTTCTTTGTCTAAAACATAAGCAGGAATAGTATTCTCATCTTCTTTGCAGGAAGTGAAGCTCATGAGCAGAGATAAAAAAACGATTCCGGTAGTGCGCATAATGTAAAGGTATTAAATATTCATAAAGTAGGAGAGAAGAACAGCCGGCTTAGGTTATTTTAAGAAATAAAAAAGGCTGCCAAACAGCAGCCTTTAAAATGATAGAAGCATATATTATTTTCCGCCTGTTTTATTAGGAGCCGGAGTTGTTTTTGGCTTATCTGTGTTGGTATTTGCACCCGGGATATTCGCTAATGGCATTGCATCTAATTTCTTTTTCACCGGCATTAAAATATCTTCAGCAGGCTCAGAGTACAATACGTTTCCTACGCTTGTATCTAAAACATATTTATAGCCACCTTCTTTTGCAACCGCTTCAATTCCTTTTTTAGCCTTATCCATAATAGGCGCAGTTAACTCGCCATATTTTTTCTGATAATCTTGCTGAGCTTGCATTCTGAAGTCTTCAATACGACGTTGTAAAGAGTTTAATTCATCTTGTTTGGTTTTCTTAACTAAATCACTCATTCCGGCTTCACCGGCTAAATAATCGTTGTATTTTTTTTGTAATTCATCTTCCATTTGGCCAACAGTTGTTTCCAAATCTTTCAAATATTTTTGTGCTACATCTTTGGCTGTTTTAGTTTCAGGCATCATGCTCACTAAAGAGTCAAGACTGATGTGCGCAATTTTTTGTGCATTTGCAAAGGTGAAGGCTCCAACTGCTAATAAAGTCAATGCTGCCTTTTTAATCATGTTTTTCATAGTTATTGTTTTGTGTGATTATTATTTTTTGTTATATCCTAAGTAAGTTAATACGTCATCGCTTTTGTCATATTTAGTGTTGGCGTATAAAATAGCAACCTGTCCGGCTTTATCAATGATGATCGCTAACCCACTGCGTTCAGCTACCGCTTTAACCGCACTGTAAATTTTATCCTGTAAAGGTTTTACTAGTTCTTGACGTTTCTTAAATAATTCTCCATCTACACCAAAGCGTTGCTTTTGTAATTCTTTTACTTCTTTTTCTTTGTTGATGATTTCATTCTCGCGTTTCTTTTTCATATCATCAGTTAATAAAATCGCATCAGCCTGATAAGCTTTATATAATTTATCAATCTCATTATATTTTGCTTCAATTTCTTTTTGCCAGTCAACAGATAATTTATCTAACTCGGTTTGCGCTGCTTTATATTCAGGAATGCTGTTTAAGATATAATCTGTATCAACATAACCTATCTTTTGCGCGCCTGCATTAAACGCGCAAAAAAGAACAATCGCTAAAACTGAAAGGATCTTTTTCATTGTATTTTTATTTTTAGTGTATTCAATCATAACTCGTGCCAAGATACGCAATATCCGTAAATTAACATTTTTTACATTACATCTCTCCTAATTGTCCGCCTATTGTAAAGTGGAACTGTCCTTTACCATTACCAATTCCCGGATTACCCGGCACATTATCAAAGCCCCATCCGTAATCAACACCTAATAATCCAAACATTGGTAAGAACACTCTTAATCCAAATCCTGCGCTGCGTTTTACATTAAACGGATTGTATTGTTTAAAGCTTGACCATGAATTGCCGGCTTCAGCAAAACCTAAAACGAAAATAGTGGCTTGCGGATTTAATGTAACAGGGAAACGCAACTCCATTGTATAACGTGATGCAATTGGATCGCCGGCCGCTGAGGATAATGAGTTATCAGTATAGCCGCGTAATGCAATAATCTCACGCGCTACAAAATTCTGATATCCGCTTAAACCACTTCCTCCTAAATAGAAACGCTCAAAAGGAGAGAAGCCAACATCTTTGTTGTAATACGTTAGGAAACCAAATCCGATTTTTGTTCTCAACACTAAGTTTCTTGCTTCTTTACCTTCAGCAGCGCGCTTATTAGTTAACTGTGTAAACCACTCAGCGGTGAATTTGTATTTTTGATACTCGATGAACTTATAACGCTCTTGTGAAGATAAATCACTATAATTTTTTCCATTGAATGCAGAATAAGGAGGTGTCCACTGACCATGCACAACAAAATTAGAACCATTCTTAGGGTAAATTGGAGCGTCAACAGAGCTTCGTGAAATATTTAAACTCACGTTAAAGTCGTTGGCATAACCTGTAGTTAAAATGAAATAAGGGTATTTATATAAATCATAATAGTTATAGCTGAAGCTTGAATACATCTGGAAGTAATCATCCGGCCATTTTAATCTGCGACCAAAACCAATTGAACCACCAATAATATTCATTACGCTGCGGTTAGGATTGCTCACCTTTTCGCCATCAACTTTAATTGTTTTCTTCTCACCATTAGAGAAGGATGAGTGGAAGGCGGAAACCGTTAGAGAGTTGGGTTTTTTACCACCTAACCAAGGCTCAGTGAATGAAATATTATACGACTGATAAAACAATCCGTTGGTTTGAGCCTGAACACTTAAACGTTGTCCGTCGCCGGTAGGCAATGGTCTCCAGGCATCTTTCTTCAAAAAGTTTCTCATCGAGAAGTTATTGAAGGTTACACCTAATGTTCCGATAACACGGCCACCGCCCCAACCGCCGGAAAGTGTAATCTGGTCGTTTGGCTTTTCTTCTACAGAATAATCAATATCCACAGTTCCATCGGCAGGATTTGGCTTCGGAACAGGATTCATTTTTTCAGGATCGAAATAACCTAATTGCGATAATTCACGAACTGTACGCATAATGTCGGAACGACGGAATAATTGTCCGGGCCTTGAGCGAATCTCACGGTATATTACGTGGTCATTGGTTTTATCATTTCCGCTTACGGTAACTTTATTGATTATGGCTTGCTTGCCCTCATACATCTGAATGTTAAAGTCAATGGTATCATTGTGGATGTTTGCTTCCTGTGCATTAACCTGGAAAAATAAATATCCATCATCCATGTATAAAGAGGATATGTCGTAACCGTTAGGGTTCATGTTTAATTTTTCATCCAAATGACTTTGATCAAACACATCGCCTTTCTTAATGTTTAAGATTGTGTCAAGCTGACCACTTCTGTATTTTGTGTTTCCAAACCATTTAAAAGTTCCGAAATAAAACTTGTGGCCTTCTTCAATATACACATCTATGTTAACACGTTTTTTACTTACAAAATATGTCGTATCTTTTATTATGCGCGCGTCGCGATAACCTTTGCTATTGTATTTAGCAAGTACCGCTGGCAAGTCTTTTTGTAAATTATCCTCGTGATATTTGCCTGAATTAAATGGATTATAGATTCTGAAGGGCTTACTGTCTTCCATTTTACGGCGAAGTTTCCAATCGGCTAATACTTCATTACCATGAAAAGTTAAATTCTTAATGCGAACTTTTTTACCGCGTTCAACATTGATGTAAAGGATAGTGTGAGGAGTTTTAGCTAATTTGTCAGCTTCCTGAGTAACATTAACCTTTACATTGTAAAACCCTTTGTTAACGTAATAATCGCGTACTGTGTTTTTTACAAAGCCAATGGTGTAATCCGTAACAACTTTTTCTTTTACCAATCGAATTTTACCGCGGATTTCATCGGCTTCGTTTTTGCGAACCTTACCACGAAAAGCAAATTTTGATAAGCGAGGACGTTCAACAACATGGATACGAAGAAACACGTCGTTGCCAATTGTTTTCTCCTGATAAATTTGAATGTCTTCAAACAAACTTTGTTTCCATAAAGCTTTAATTGCATCAGTAATTTTATCACCCGGAATCTGAATATTGTCGCCAACAATTAACCCCGACAATAAACGAATAACGTTTTTATCGGTGTAATCAGCGCCGGTAACTTCGATGCCTCCTATAGTATATTTTTTAGGCGCAGTATAATCTGCAACCTTAACCGAATCAGATTGCGCACCCAGTTTTAAAAAGCTAAGGCATAGAAGAGAAAAATAAATTATGCCTTGTTTCATTTAATTTCGTTTTTAATTTGTTCGCTGGTTTTACCAAATCGTCTTTCGCGCGATTGATAACTTCTAATGGCTTCAAAAAACTCTTTCTTTCTAAAGTCCGGCCATAAAGTATCGGTGAAATAAAATTCTGCGTAAGCGAGTTGCCACAATAAAAAATTACTGATGCGATGTTCGCCGCTGGTGCGAATCATTAACTCGGGATCAGGATATTTTTTGGTGCATAAATGTTGTGCAATGGAATTTTCATCAACGGCACTAATTTGTGTTTTCCCTTCTTTCACTTCTGCAGCGATTTGTTTTACTGCCTCCACGATTTCCCATTTAGAAGAGTAACTTAAAGCCAATACTAAAGTTAAGCGTGTGTTGTTTTTTGTAGTTTCGATGGATTGTTGCAATTCATTAAGACAACCTTGAGGCAAACTTTTTAAATTACCAATGGCCTCTAGTTTAACACCGTTTTTGTTTAGCTGTGGAGTTTCCATGCTAATGGTCGCCACTAACAGTTCCATCAAAGCATCAACTTCCTCTTTTGGACGGTTCCAGTTTTCGGTGCTGAAAGCGTAAAGCGTTAAATATTTTACACCAACTTCAGCAGCAGCTTCCACAATTTCCCTTACAGAATTTACGCCCTCATGGTGTCCGAAAATACGATCTTCACCTTGTTGTTTCGCCCAACGCCCGTTACCATCCATAATGATGGCAATGTGTTGAGGTACTTTATCTTTATCAAGGCTCATTGAGAGTTTTAGAAGGAGGCAAATTTAGCAAAAAACGGCTAAAATGCTTGGTTTAAGAGGGAATATATGGGTATAAATGAGGTTTTTAATATATTTTATGATAATTACATTCCCGACTGGTAACAAGGCTCAGGCCTAAACTGGATTTTGATATTCAAAGTCAGACCGAAGAAATAAAACCAATCTTTAGTGCGTGGGTTTCCTCTCTGAGAATTCGTTAAATCTCCGCCGTCTAACGAACGGTTTGAAAATGCTAAGCCTAATGCGCCATTGGGAGGATTAATGTTGAGATTAGGATAAGTTCCGCTAACATCATCGAGATAATCGGTAAATGTTTTACGTGGCCCCCATTCTAAACCTAAGCCAATCCATTTGGATACATTCACCTTTACTCCAATCCCAAAAGGAATCCCAACTTGCCATAATTTATATTTCTTGGTTTGTCCTTCGGTACGTAAAGGACGAAGATTTTCCCATTGTCCGCCACCTAAGTTACCTTGCGGATTGAAATTAAAAACATCAATACCGGCGAATAGAAAAATAGAAAATTTGTATTTATCGTTGCTGATTCTGTACTCGAGAAAATTAAATTCAGCTTGCGCGTAGAACTCATTGACGCGTGATTTAAAATTAAGATTACGGCGACGTTGATCAGAATCTTCACTCTGAGAATCATCGCCCATTATGGTTCCGAAATTAAAACCTCCTCGGAAAGCGTAACGATAATTAGGTGTAAATCGATAAAACAATCCGCCGGCTGGCTGCATTAAAAAGAAATGACGTTTTGGATTTAAATCGCCGGTATAATACGAGCCTCCTAAAAAAATACCGATTTCATGTTGCCTGAAATTGCGGCGGCTGCGCTGCGCAAAAAGGCTCATGCCCAGCACCAGAAATAAGAGTATAAAAACGGCCTTTTTCATTTATTATTAAGGAACGTAAATATCGCTAATTTATTGCATTAGACACCTTGAAAACGCAATCCTAAAACTCTAAAAAACAATAAGTTAAGTGCTGTGAGCGGATATGACCTAAATGAGACCTAAAATCGACCTTATTTGACCGCCAAAAATGAGCATCTTTGTGAGACTATGTTAAACATAAAAACTTTTACATTCGGACCTTTTCAGGAGAACACTTATATTTTGTGGGATGAGACCGATGAGGCTGTAATTATTGATCCGGGAAACACTTCAACCACCGAGCATCAACTGGTAAAAAACTTCCTTGCCGATAAAAATCTGAAGTTAAAACGACTGCTCCTAACACATGGTCACATCGACCATATTGCCGGAAACCGATTTATTTACGACACTTACAAGTTGTTGCCTGAGGTAAACGAGCATGATGTTCCACTGGTGCAAAAGCACGTTTCTATTGCCATGATGTACGGATTACCGTGCGAAGAATCCCCCTTACCGGAGAAATTTTTGAATGAAGGCGAACAAATTAAATTTGGGAATACCGTATTTGAAATGTTGATTACACCGGGGCATTCACCGGGGAGTATTACTTTTTACAATAAAGAAAACAATTTCATTATTTGTGGTGATGTGTTGTTTTATGGAAGTATTGGACGTACCGATTTACCGGGAGGGAATTATGACACCTTAATTCGTTCTATTAAACAAAAATTATTTCCTTTAGGAGATGGTGTGAAAGTTTATAACGGTCACGGGCCTGCTACAACGATAGGATTTGAGAGGGAAAATAATCCGTTTTTGGTTTAAGAAACCTTAGCGTTTTTCTTTTCAGAGATTAATTCAATTACTGTTTCTGCAATTTGCTTTGGTGAAAAGCCGCACTCTTCATACAATTCATTTTGCTCACCGTGTTCGATAAAATTATCTGGAATTCCTAAGCGTTTTACCTGTGCCTGATAACCGTTATCTGCCATAAACTCAAGAATTGCAGAACCAATTCCGCCAACAATCGTTCCGTCTTCTACCGTAATAATTTTTTTGTAGCGACTAAAAACTTCATGCAGCATGGCTTCATCGATAGGTTTTGCAAAACGCAAATCATAATGTGCCGGAGAAATATTTTCTTTTTCTAATTCCGAAATCGCTTTTGTTACTAAGTTACCCGGATGGCCGAATGAAAGAATGGCAACATCTTTACCATCTTTTATTTTTCTTCCTTTTCCAATTTCTAATTTCTTGAAAGGTGTTTTCCAATCAATCATCACACCATTTCCTCTCGGATAACGGATGCTGAAGCTTCCCGGTGTTTCATCCAATTGAGCGGTGTACATCAAATTACGAAGTTCCTCTTCGTTCATTGGTGCACTCACAATCATATTTGGAATACAACGGAAATAAGCGATGTCAAAAGCACCGTGATGGGTTGGTCCGTCTGCACCGGCAATTCCTCCGCGGTCGAGACAAAACACCACTTTTAATTTTTGTAAAGCCACATCATGCACCACCTGATCGTAGGCACGTTGCATGAAAGACGAATAAATATTACAGAAAGGAATTAAACCTTGTGTAGCTAATCCGGCGCTGAAAGTAACCGCATGTTGTTCGGCAATACCTACGTCGAAAGCTCTGTCGGGCATTGCTTTCATCATAATGTTTAATGAACAACCAGATGGCATAGCAGGAGTAATACCCATTACTTTAGGATTTTTCTCTGCTAATTCAACAATCGTATGACCAAATACATCCTGATATTTCGGCGGTTGAGGTTCTTTCGGAACAACTTTAATAATCTCTCCGGTTTCTTTGTTAAACAAACCCGGTGCATGCCAAACTGTTTCGTTTCCTTCTTCAGAAAATTTGTAACCTTTCCCTTTTTTGGTAAGTACATGTAAAATTTTAGGACCGGGAATATCTTTTAAATCATTGAGAACTTTCGTTAAACGCACAACATCGTGTCCGTCAACCGGACCGAAATAGCGGAACTGCAACGACTCAAATAAATTACTTTGTTTTAAGAGAGATGTTTTAATGGAGGATTGCACTTTAGAAACAATTTCCTGAGCGCTCTTTCCAAAATTACTGAGTTTCCCAAGCATATTCCACACTTCATCCTTCACATGATTGTAAGTATGAGAGGTGGTAATATCAGTTAAGTATTCTTTTAATGCACCAACATTTGGGTCTATGCTCATACAATTATCATTAAGAACTACTAATAAATTAGCATGTTCAACACCGGCATGATTCAAAGCTTCGAAAGCCATCCCGCCCGTCATGGCACCATCACCGATTACAGCAATATGGTGTTTGTCGTGTAAGCCCTGGTACTTAGAAGCAACAGCCATTCCTAGAGCGGCACTGATGGAAGTAGAGGAGTGTCCTACGCCAAAAGTATCGTATTCACTTTCGCTGCGTTTAGGGAAACCACTGATGCCTTTATAAATTCGGTTGGTGTGAAAAATATCGCGGCGGCCGGTAATAATTTTATGTCCATATGCCTGATGACCTACATCCCAAACCAATTGATCGTAAGGTGTGTTGAAGATATAATGGATAGCAGCGGTTAGTTCAACCACGCCAAGGGAAGCGCCGAAATGCCCGCCTTTAACCGATACAATATCGATAATAAATTGGCGGAGCTCGTTACAAAACTGTTCGAGCTGGTCTTCTCTTAATTTTTTAAGATCATCCGGACTATTAATTGAGCCTAAAAGTGGCCCCGGAAGTACTCCTGATCCTTTAACAAATTCCATTATTACAAATATACTACTAAAATACTAATGCTTAAAACGTTATTATAGAAGAATTTAGCATGTAGCGGTTGATAATATATGTTAAACAAACGGGAAGGGGAAAGGTTCAGGGATTTATTTTTTGTTCTCCATATACCATATGGCGTCAAGCGTGATCATTGAGTCGATAGATATTTCTCTTTTCGCGGCTTTTTCTTTTATTTCTTTCAACCATGTCGGATTGTGTAAGATAGATTCTTTTACTTTTTCTAAAGTTACTTCTGGCTTATTGTTAGGGTTAAAATTAAGTACGTTTTCTTTAAACCATAATGCATCTATAGTCATCATTGAATCAACAGAAATGTTTCTTTCTTTGGCTTTTATAACTACGCCATCGTACCAATTTTGATCTAGTTTAATTGATGCCTTGATATCTTCAAGCGGTACTTCTTGTGTAATTGGGCCTTTCCTTTGAAAATACCAATTCGCATCCATTATTAATTGTTCTTCCGGTGTTCTTTTTTCCTTTTGAGCCTTTATACAAACATCGCTATACCATTCAGGGGTGTTCTTTATTACGGCAATAATTTCTTTAATTTCATTTTCATTTGGTGTAATTGGCTTTCTAAGCGCACTTATGGCATTTCCTATAAAACCGAAACCAAGTCTACTAAGATTAGTTTCCGTACAAAGTACAACAACGTAATCAGTAAACAGTAAATGACGCTTTATATCAATGTTTTTAGGATCTGTTTTTCCGAGATAGTTATTCCCAAATAATTCTTTGTTGTAATACCAAAATTCATTGTTTTGAAATATTGTTTTAGGAATATCCCTTGAGTAAATATCCCACCAATAACTGTCGGCAACAACAATTATGTTTTTTCTTATTTTGTTGTTCATATCAAACTTCACTTCGGGATATAGCATTTTTCTAAAACGTGGATAAAAAAGCGTGTTCATACCTTCAATAATATCGTTATCCGGAGCCTGTAGGGTATCGCTCATGTATGTTTTAGAAATAATTATTCGCGGCAAATCAGTTTTAGAAACGCTGGCCAGGTAATTAATAATTGTATCTGCGGCAAAAACAGCTTCTAATCTGCTCCAATGAACACCTAATTGAGGAAACAATAAATATTCGGATGCGTTTTTCTTTTTCTGAAAAATCACATTAAAATCGATATGTTGAATTCCTGCTTTTTTAAATTCAACACTTAAATAATCATAATTATTCCAAATTGTTTTTTCCTTTACGAGATAATCAGGAATATACTCAGGATAAACGCGTGCTTTGCTTGGCGCCATAACTATGAGTAGTTCTTTACCTAATGTTTTCAAAGTATCTTGCAATAATTTAAGCTTCGTAATAGTATCATTCAAAGCCTTGTCGCCCATAAAGAAATGACCGTAATACGCATCGATATACGCTTTTTCGTATAAATAATTTTCTTTACCTACTACTACTCCTTCTGCGTTTACCTTATTAAATCCCCAAAATTTTACTTGATTGTTAATACGTAAGAAAATACTTCTAAAACCAAACTCTTCATTTAAATACTGTTCAGTGTTGGATTGATATTCGTTGTTGAACCAACTTTGAATAGAAAGGGTATTATAGGTTTTGGCAATGAAATAGCCTTTTAAAGGTCTTAAGGAAACTAATGAAAATGTTTGTTGCAAATAAATAAAAGCAAAAGGGATTAGTATTATAAACAATAAAGCCCTTTTAAAAAAGGTACTTTTATTATTATTCATGGTTTCGTTTAGCATTTAAGTTTCAACTATTTTTTATCTAAATCTTTTCTTTGTTCAGTTACGAAAATATATTTAGCGTCTAATTCAAGCATTTCTTCAAACGAAATGTTTTTTTCTTTTGCTTTAGCTTTTATTTGTTCTACCCATTCAGGGGTATTAAATATTCTCTTTTTAGTTTCTTCGGTTAATTCAATTACCTCCGGCCTGCAATAATCAGTTTCATATATGTAAACGGCATCCAGCTTTGCCATTTCCTCAACAGTAATGTTTTTTTCTGCAGCTTTTCTTTTTACATCATTTAACCATGCCGGTGTTTTAAAAATTTCTTCTGTAATGTTGTGTAAGTATGCTTTTCGACGAATTACATTTCGCATTTCGGTTTTCAGTGCATTGTGCGCCTGTTCAATAAAGTTCCAGCCAAAATCATGAATGTTACAGTCTGTTGCCATAATAGCAACTATTTTTTGTTTTTTGATTTCTTCTATCAAATTGAGTTTATTAACCTCACGTTGAGGTTCTGATTCAGGATATACAGTTTGATTGTAATACCAAAATTTAGCTTCATTAAATACGTTATTAATTAATCCTTCATAATACAAGTTCCAGAAATAACTGTCGCCAATGAACAAAGCGTTTGGTTTTACAAAAGTGCTGTCTTCAGTCCATTCATATTTAGCATATGGCATCGGTAAGGGCTGTACATCTTTAAACAGATTCATGGCAATACCGATATCATCATCAGGAGCGATTAAATCATTTGAAAAGGCAATATTAGCGATGTTGAAATTTTTCAGATTTAATTTACTTCGTTTTTCAAGATGTCTGGTTAGTGTGTCGAATGAAATTAATGCACCATAATTACTCCAGTGAATGCCGGTTTTCGGATATAAATCATATGGTGTTATGTTTTTTAACTTCAAAAACCAGGCGTTTAGGTCAACATAGTCTATGTCAAGTTTTTTACAGAGTCCAACAGAGTATTCGTAATTATTCAGTTGTTTGGTTTCCTGCCATTCTTCAGGAATAAATTCGGGATAAAAGGTGGCTTTTCCCGGCGCAAAAATAACAGCAAGTGTAATTTTTAATTCTTTAAAGAGATCTTGAAGGTCTTTCAGTT
>CAYQDP010000049.1:0-11355 GCA_964416235.1 uncultured Flavobacteriaceae bacterium
AAATAAAATTATTGTATGATTATTTATCATAACACACGTTGCTCAAAAAGCAGAGAGGTACTTGAATTATTAAATAAGAATAAATGTGAAGTAGAGATTCGTGAGTATTTAAAACAACCTCCTACAAAAAAAGAGTTAAAAGAACTTCTTGCGAAGTTGGGTTGTAAGCCAATTGATATTGTACGAAAGAAGGAAGAACTATTTATTAAGAAATTCGCCAATAAGAAATTTACGGATACAGAATGGGTACAAATTTTAACGGAGCATCCCGTTTTAATTGAGCGACCAATTGTAATTGACGGATATAAAGCTGTTGTTGGCCGTCCGCCTGAATTAGTAATTGATTTGATAAAGAGAAAAAAAGCTTAACGGACTTTTAGAGTTTGTCCGATCGCTAACTTTGAATTTTTATTCAATTTATTTAATTGCATTAATTCATCAACACTTACTCCGTATTTTTTGGAGATACTGTATAAACTTTCACCGCTTTTCACTTTATGTGTTGTTGCGTTTTTCGATGTTGTGTTTTTCACTGCAGTTTTAGCAGGCGAAGAATTAACGGCTAATTTTTTATTGTCAGTGGTGTCAGAAGCTGATTCGGATTTGGTTACAGCCAGATTATCTACCTTGCCATCATCTTTTTTCGGAACATAAATCACTAATTTTTTTCCGGGACGAATTCCTTTTTTCCCGATATAATTCCAAGTTTTAATATCCGCCACAGTAACGCCGTATTTGCGCGCAATATCACTTAAGCGTTGCCCTGATTTAACCACATGTGTAAGTTGAACTTCCTTTACGGTTGTTTCCACTTCTGTTTCGTGTTGCGCTTTAATAGCGGCATAAATTTCCTGTTCGTTGGTTAAGAAAAATCCGATTTTACTTTTCGGCAAACAAAGCGCGTTTCCTCCTGCAGGAATGATGTCTTTTCGGTACTGCGGATTAAAATATTTTATTTCGTCATAAGGAATATCTAAAGATAAACTGATTTGTGAGAAAGTCATTTGTTCTTTAAGAACAACAGTGTCTACTTCAAAATAAGTTTTTTTAGGAACTGCAGGATAAATGTTGTGCTCGGCGTAATAAGTCATGGCATAGTTAGCTGCAATAAAAGCAGGCACGTATCCTTGAGTTTCCCGTGGTAAAAACGGGCGAATCTCCCAATAGGTTTTCTTTCCGCCGGAGCGACGAATGGCTTTACTGATAGTGCCCGGACCGGCATTGTAAGCTGCCAAAACCATTTGCCAATCGTTAAACAAATCATACAATGCTTTTAAATACTCTGCAGCAGCAACTGTTGCTTTGTATGGATCACTGCGCTGATCAACATAGGAAGTAACATTTAAGCCGTACATTTTCCCTGTAGGATACATGAATTGCCATAAGCCTTGTGCACCGGCATGTGAGCGGGCATTAGGGTTTAAAGCTGATTCAATAACAGCCAAATGTTTTAATTCGAGTGGAATATTATAACGGTCGAGTACTTGCTCAAACATTGGATAATAAAGTTGCGAAATACCGAGCATACGGCTCATGAGTTCACGTTTGCGATTAAGGTATAAATCGATAAAACCACGAACGTGAGAATTGTACACTAAATCAAACGGAGAAGCGGCATCCAATTTTGCGAGACGCGCTTCATAAATGAAATCATCAAACTTAGGAATGCTGTCGTAAGCGTAATTGAATTTATTTTTAGGATGTACCGGCTTGGTAAAAGCCATTTCCAGCACTTTTTTGTTTTCTAAACTATCCAACATAGCGGCAATAGGATCGTCGGGCGTTAGTATTTGGGATTTGGTAATTCCAAATAATGCCGTAAAAACGAAGATGGCTATGTGTTTTAAATTCTTCATCAGTTTAGTAGGTTCTCCACATTTAGTATTACGCTAAAAACAAGAACAAGTTACATAGTTATTAAATAAAAAGCGGTTTTCCAATTAACAAGTATAAAAAAAGAAGGAAGAAAGTCCTCGTTAAAGAATATTAATTTTTAACTTTGAGATGTGAAAAAGCAAAAAGAAGATATTCCTGTGCATTATTTTGAGCGTAATCTGCTTGTTGTAGCGGTATTTATGGCAATTACTGCCACTTTTTCCTATTTCACATATTCCTACTTCATAATTGTACATCCTTTGTCATTTGTTCTGGCGGTGCCTGCGGTAATTTTCGCTTTTCAAACATTATGGTTAATGCTGAATCCGTATGCAGTTATTTATGAAGATAAGTTCGAAATCAAGCGTTCTATTTTCAGTAATAAGTTTTGGTATTTTATCGATATTAAAGGCGTTGGAGAGATAAATAAAAAAGGATTTAATATCACCTACAATGATGATGAAGTAGAGCCGATTTCTACATTCGGAATTCGTTCTTCGAACAAGCAGGCTTTTCGCGATGCCGTAAATAAATTTGTTTGTAAGAGTCTGGTTGTTGATCGCGCGGATTAGATCAATTCAATCATTTTTTCTTTACGGGAAGTTATTTCTCCAATAGCAACTGCATCAAAATTATTTTTTGATTTCCACAACTCAAATTCTTTTTGATGTTCTTTCTGAATGGTAAACAATAAACCACCTGATGTTTGAGGATCACAAAATGTGAGAAAATCCATATCTATCATGCCATTGATTTGTTTTTCATAGGCGTTAAAGTTACGTGTAGTGTTATCAGGATAGATAAATTGTGAAGTGTAATGTGAAATATTTTTAAAGGTTCTGATTTTGTTTTTTGTAATTAGGGCTGTCATTTTTTTTGTTCCCATCATTTCACTGAGATGACCAAGTAATCCAAATCCGGTCACATCCGTAAGTGCTGTTACATATGGAAGTTTTCCTAATTCATAACCGAAATTATTTAATTCGGTCATCGATTCAAGTAGTTCTTTATAGTCCTGCTCCTCTAATTTTCCGCGTTTGAGAGCCGTGCTGTAAATGCCGGTACCTAATTTTTTGCTGATATAAATTATGTTTCCCTCTTCAATTGTATGATTTTGCTTTAGATTGTTTTTATCAACGAGTCCGTTAACCGCCAATCCGAAAATGGGTTCCAAACTTTCAACGCTGTGTCCGCCTGCTAATGGAATACCTGCCTTCTTACATATAGCACGTGCGCCATTCAAAACTTCACGCGCTGATTCGGTTCCTAATTTTTCGGTTGGCCAAGCTAAAATAGCCACTGCTAATAATGGTTTTCCTCCCATTGCATAAATATCACTAATGGCATTAGCTGCTGAAACTCGACCGAAATCAAAGGCCGAATCTACAATGGGCATAAAAAAATCAGTAGTGCTTATTAAACATGAATTGTTTCCTAAATCATATACTGCTGCATCATCATTGCTATGATTTCCTACCAGCAATTCTTTACATTCAAAATCATCACTGTTTTTCAAAATTTCCTGCAATACAGCAGGTGCAATTTTGCAACCGCACCCTGACGCTTTACTAAATTGTGTGAGTTTATAGGTTTCCATAATTTTCAAATACCTCTTTTACCTTTAATGCATTTATTGCAGCATCATCCGTGTCAGTTTCTACGAGAATGATCTTTTTAATTTCGCGTTTAACGTGATTGTATTCATAAGCTTTATCGTAGTAACGCAAAGTAATGGTTGCCACATCGGCTAAATTCCCTTCTTCTAAGTACTGCAAACAATCCTTCACATTGTTAGGGCCTAATTGTTGCGAAATGTTCCGAATACACTTTGCTAAGAGATTTTTGTCTGCCATACCATAATCTTTCACTAAGCGATTTACCCTTAATTCAAACGGCACCATTACTTTTATGATGGGTGCTTCTTTCATCTGGAGCCAAAACGTATAAGGAATTTTATTATAGCCGATAGACATGGATTCATCTTCTACCAAAATCGGTTTTTCATACGATAAGCTAACTAAAGCGTCGTATAGATTATTCTCGAAAAGCTGTTGAGGATTTTGAGGCAACTCGTTAATACTTCCAAAGGCAGAACCTTTGTGATGAGCAATTTTTTCAAGGTCCAAAACCTGAATTTTTTCCTTCAAATGGTGCAAGATTTCTGTTTTGCCTGAACCTGTAGCCCCACCCAATAAAACCAGATTATAACGATTTTTAAAGTGATTTAGCACATGGTTTCGGTAAGCTTTATAGCCGCCCTCCATTATTCTGGATTCTAATCCTGCTGTGTTCAAAAGCCATCCAAACGAATTACTTCTCATTCCACCTCTAAAACAATAAATAAAAACTTTATTGTTGCCGCTTTTATTTTTTGCCTCTTTAATAAAATCAGTCAGTTTTGGCGATACAATTTCTAGTCCGCGCATAACGGCATTTTCTCTTCCTTTCGCCTTGTATAATGTGCCAATTTCAGCCCTTTCCAAATCATCAAAAAGCGGAATATTAATAGCGTCCGGCAGATGTCCTTTCTTAAACTCAATAGGTGCTCTCACGTCAATTAGGGTATTGCCTTTTGACTGGCTTAGAAATTCTGTGACTGTGAGCGACTCGGCTTTCATTGGATAGGAGGGTAAATTTACTATTAAAAACGCAGTTAAAATCTAAATATTTAGCTCTTTCAAATAGGGGTCTCACTCATTTGGTAAACGGCAATTTATTGAATGCCTGCGTTGGCCGACTTATTAGAGCTGTTTTGTTAAAATCTCCCTTATAAGAATTTGCTATTCATCTAAAAATACTGGAAATTGTAACAATTTTTAATTAATATTGTATTTACAACTTTTTTGAAAAGGGTACTTGTCATATTTATTCTTCTTTTTGCTGTTGGGATTACTACGCCTCTTTTAGCACAGCGTCGCCGTGAACATAAAAACCAGCGTCGTGGCGGAAGTTCAAGAGCACACATTAAAAAGACAAATTCATTTGCATACGGCGGTTCAACAAAGAAGAAGGGCAAGGGCGCTAAAGTTGTTGGAGGCTGGGTATATAAACCAACTCGTCCGGGTAAAAAACAAAACCGTGAACAGCCACATTTATTTTCTCGCACCCGAACCAATAACCGTAAATACAAAGACGGATTACAGGCACGGATTAACCGAGAAAGAGTTAAACGACGCGTTAGAGGTAACGCAACATTCCACAAGAGTAAATACTTTTAATATATAAATCCCGCACATCATGCGGGATTTTTTAATTTTGCACAAATCTTTTTTATGAACGTTTTAATTCTTGGCTCTGGAGGAAGAGAACATGCATTTGCATGGAAAATTGCGCAAAGCAAAAAACTTGAAAATTTATTTATTGCTCCTGGTAATGCAGGTACAGCTCATTGCGGTACCAATGTAAATATTAGCGCTACAGATTTTGAATCCATAAAAAAGCTGGTGTGGGAAAAGGGAATTGATATGGTGTTGGTTGGACCCGAAGATCCATTGGTAAAAGGCATCCATGATTATTTTTTGCAAGATGATGTTTTGAAAGATATACCTGTAATTGGTCCAAAAAAAGATGGCGCGCAATTAGAAGGCAGTAAAGATTTCAGCAAGCAATTTATGATGCGTCACGGCGTTCCTACGGCGCGTTATCAAAGTTTTACAAAAGAGACATGTGAAGAAGGAAAAAAGTTTTTGGAAACACTGGAGCCACCGTTTGTTTTAAAAGCAAGCGGACTCGCGGCAGGAAAGGGTGTATTAATTATCGATAATCTTAATGAAGCAAAGGCTGAATTAGAAAACATGCTCTTGAATGCCAAATTCGGAGATGCATCAGCGACAGTTGTTATTGAAGAATTTTTGCATGGAATAGAATTATCCGTTTTTGTTTTAACAGATGGTAAGTCGTATAAAATTTTGCCGGCGGCTAAAGATTATAAACGAATCGGTGAAGGCGATACTGGTTTAAATACGGGTGGTATGGGAGCAGTTAGTCCTGTACCATTTGCCGACGAAGCTTTCATAAAAAAGGTAGAGGAAAAAGTAGTAAAACCAACTATAAACGGGCTTGTTAAGGATGGTATAGACTATCGCGGTTTTATTTTTATCGGATTAATGAATAACAAGGGAGAGCCTAGCGTCATTGAATATAATTGCCGAATGGGTGATCCGGAAACAGAAGTTGTGATTCCGCGCATTGAATCTGATTTATTAGACTTGTTAGAAGGAGTTGCTACACAAACGTTAGATAAAAAAAGTTTTTCAGTAACGTCTCAAACTGCTACAACCGTTGTCTTAGTTTCCGGTGGGTATCCGGAGGATTACGAAAAAGGAAAAGTAGTTACAGGATTAGATAAAACGGAAGGCTCTCACGTGTTTCATGCCGGTACTAAGCAAGAGGGCGACAAGGTACAGACTTCAGGCGGCCGCGTGTTTGCAGTAACTTCATTTGGAAATTCAATTAAAGAAGCTGTTACAACAAGTTTTTCTAACGCTGAAAAAATCAGTTACGATAAAAAATATTACCGGAGAGATATTGGAAAAGATTTGATGGAGTGGAATGGGTATTAGATAATGTACACCCTTGCGTGATAAAAGTTCAAAAAGTTAAGTTAAAACAAATAAAAAATTCGCATATCAATAATGAATTGATACGAAATCTATATTTGGGGAAAAGTTAGAATGTCAAATTATTACGAAGCATTAAAATTATCCCTGAATGCGTCTCAAGATGAGATTGCAATTTCATTCGAAACTTACAAGAATACAATTCGTTCATTTAGCCCGGGCGTAAATTTATCGGATGAAGAACTAAAAAACAGAAATCCTGAAACCTGGATTGCATATACTATCCTGATGAATGTTGATTTACGAAAGGAGTATAATGAAAAGTTGGAGCGAGACAGAATACATCGAAGCTATGAGGCCAACCTATTAAATGCAAATGAAGGCCAATACATCAAGAACAAACAGCACACAAAATGGTTCTTTTCTTTGGTAATAATATTCGCCTTAATATTTCTTTATTATTTAAGTGGGGCCGGTACCAAAGATTTAAATGAATTTCCTAAATGGCGTACGAATTATTTGGGTGATTCATTTTATGTGATGTTGCCTTCTGAGCCTGATACTCTAATCAATCCATTGCCCCCTTATTTATTAAATTATATTAAGCGGAATAAAAATTACTACTCAGAGTTAAAAGATGGATTTAATGTAAGCGTATCTGTTTTTGAATTAGGGAATGATTTTAAAATGTCGCCAAAAGACATTGCTTATGTAGGTAGTAAGGAAATGCAGAATTCTCATCTCAGAAATATTAAAAAAGATACGTCTATTGTGAGAATGATGATAAGAGGATATAGATTGCAATTGGAACGAGGACATTATCAAATTGATGATGTATTGCGCGCTTATGAAAATTATACGTTAATTAATGGTTCTTCAGCGATTAAGTTGATCATAAATTATGTTCCCGAAAACAAACTGCATGAAAAATACTGCCATGTTATATCAGTGAGTTTGTTTCATTAATCTACAGAAGGCGAAAACGTCCAAAGATGTTTACCGCTTTCTAAATCATAGCATACGCTTTTGCGATTGGCGCCGTTGATATTAATCACAAGCGTTTTTCCGTATGTGCTGTAATCACAATTAAGTGTTTGAAACGGACTCTCAATTAATATTTGTAAATCGGGATGGATAAGTTGCCAATTGCTTTTACCTTCTGAATTATAACTTTCTAAAATGACTCTTGCTTTCTTTGACAAGTTTTCCGCGTACACCAGTATATAATTGTTCTTGAATCTGGTTAAGCCTTGTGCTTTAAAGAATTTTTTATCGTTGATTTGCATTGCGGATTTAATCGGCCCTCTACTGTTTTTTCCATTAGCGATTTCCTCTAAGCCATAATCATAAACATCCATTTCATTACGGCTTGCATCAATGATTTGTTTTACCAGCCATAACTGTTTGTGATTTTCTTTTTCACGTAAATAAATTTGATGAACTGTTGAAGTATCCGTTCGATAACTCATGTCATCTTCTTTTTGTTTTCTCAAAATATTTCGTGCAGGGTAATAAACAAATTCGTCACCATCGTTGGTTGTCAGTTTAAAAGCGTTTTTATAACGAATGAGTTCTGTTTTAGAAATACCGGATGACAACTCCGGAAATTTTTTCTTGATAGTTTCAGCATCCTCTTTTTTCTCAAATGTGTAAATATCAAATGCGCATATTAAATTTTCTTCTGAGGAATTGTAGGCTAAGTCATTTATTAAAACGAATTCATTATCTATTTTTTTGCTAACGTTAAACGACTCTTTCCAAGTCATTTGTGGTAGATAATCTTTTTCGGCAAGCACTTTCTTTGAAGATGGATCTATAATGTTGATTTTATACTTAACACTGTCCAATCGGTTACGGGTTTGTTGCATAACCAACCAGGCAACCGGTCCTTTACTGCCAACAAAACATTCGTAATGATGAATGTAAGGTTTCTGCCATTCTGAGAAAACATCTTGCACAGATGTGGCATTTACATTTGTTTTAGTAATAAGAAAAACAGAAATGCCAATTCCGAAAAGTACGACGAAGAAACCTACAATCGCAATTCCCAATACTTTTCCTGCTTTCGGACTTAAAGGTGTAGAGTGGGGAAAGGCATGTTGTACAGGATTCGTTTTTTGAGTAGCGCTTGTTACTTCAAAAGTACTCTGACAGTAATTGCACATGTAATTTCCATGTACCGTTTTATAAGTGCTGTTTGCACCACAAGCCGGACATTGTATTTGCTTTACACTTGCCAAATTATTTACCGAATTTACCTTTTAACGCAGCTAAAGCAGATTTCATATCGTTCGGATCGTAAGTCGCTTCTTCTTTTTTAGGAGAAGATTTTTTGGATGAAACCATTCCTTCGCCTTTCATGCTTAATGCAATGCGTTTTCGCTTTACATCAACTTCTGTCACATTCACCCACACTTTTTGTCCAACTTTTACGATAGTATTCGGATCATCTACAAAGGTATCGCTCAATTGAGAAATATGTACTAATCCATCTTGATGTACACCTACATCCACAAATGCACCGAAGTTAGTCACGTTGGTAACAATTCCCGGTAAGCGCATACCTTCTCTTAAATCAGAAATTTCATGTACGTTCTCATCAAAACTAAATACTTCAAATGATTTACGTGGGTCACGTCCGGGTTTTTCTAACTCCGCCATAATATCTTTTAGAGTCGGTAAACCAATCGTATCGGTCACGTAATTATTTAAATTAATCTTCTTACGTAATTCTTTATCGTTCATTAACTCATCAATCCCGCAGTTCAAATCTTTTGCCATTTTTTCTACGATGTGATAACTTTCAGGGTGCACTGCACTTTTATCTAAAGGATGAACACCATCACGAATTCGAAGGAAACCTGAACATTGCTCAAATACTTTTTCACCCATGCGCGGTACTTTTAATAAATCTTTACGCGCACGGAACGGTCCGTTTTCATTTCTGTATTCAACGATATTTTTCGCTAATGTTTCGCCAATACCAGACACATAGGAAAGTAATTGTTTGGAAGCTGTGTTTAGTTCAACACCAACACCATTTACACAACTCATCACCACATCATCTAATTTATTCTTTAGTGCACTCTGATCAACATCGTGTTGGTACTGTCCAACTCCAATGGATTTAGGATCTATTTTTACCAGTTCAGCTAGAGGATCCGCTAATCGGCGACCAATCGAAACAGCGCCACGTACGGTAAGATCTTTATCAGGAAATTCTTCACGCGCCACTTCACTCGCCGAATAAACAGAAGCTCCGGCTTCACTCACCACTATAATCGGAATGTTTTTTGGAAGCACATCGATGTTTCGGATAAATTGTTCTGTTTCGCGAGAAGCAGTTCCGTTACCTATAGCAATCGCTTCAATATCATGTTTAGCGCAAAACGCCAGAATCACATTTTCTGCTTCTGTAGTTCTGCGTTGAGGTTCGTGAGGATAAATAACGGTTTCTTCCAGTAATTTCCCCTGTGCATTTAAAGCCACCACTTTGCATCCTGTTCTAAATCCGGGGTCAACTCCTAAAATTCGTTTTTGTCCGAGTGGAGAAGCTAATAATAACTCACGTAAGTTATCCGCAAAAACCTGAATCGCTTTTTCATCAGCTAATTGTTTGGTGAATAATCGAATTTCAGCTTCAATACTTGGTGATAATAATCGTTTGTATCCGTCTTCAATTGCTAATTGAATTTGTTGCGCGCATTCACCTCGACTTATAACAAATTGTTTTTTTAATAAATCGTGAGCCGCCTCTTCATCAATTGTAATATCTAGGATAAGAAAATCTTCTTTTTCGCCACGACGCATGGCCAACATTCGGTGCGAAGGACAATTCGATAATTTTTCTTCCCATTCAAAATAGTCTTCAAACTTTTCACCTTCTTCTTCTTTGCCTTTTATCACACGGCTTTTAATGATGGCTGTTTCTTTAAACAACTTACGTAAACCTTCACGCACAATGGCATCTTCACTGATGATTTCGGAAATGATATCACGGGCACCTTGTAAAGCCTCTTCAGGATTTTCAACTTCTTTTTCTTTGTTTACATATTCGAGAGCCGCTGCAAAAACATCATTATTCTTTTGTTCAAGAATCAGCTGAGCTAATGGCTCTAATCCTTTTTCGCGTGCAATAGTCGCTTTGGTGCGGCGTTTAGGTTTATATGGTAGATATAAATCTTCGAGCTTGGATAAAGTATCGGCCGCCAGAATTTTTTCTTTTAAGTCTTCTGTGAGTTTTCCTTGTCCTTCAATGGATTTTAAAATACTCTCACGGCGCTGTTCCAATTGACGCAAACGTTCGATTTCGGTTTTGATGGCTAATACCTGTACTTCATCCAAACTACCGGTTACTTCCTTACGGTAACGTGAAATAAACGGAACAGTAGCGCCTTCATCCAATAAATCAACAGTTGCCTTAACCTGTTTGGAATCAATTTTTAAATCGTCGGCAATTTTAAAATACAATTTTACTTCACTCATAGTTTCAATTTCAATACAAGCAAATTTATAATTATATATAGGAGAAAGCAGGCTATTTTATCAACAGAAAAAACAGCATCTATGGATAAAAAAGAATAAAATGTAACCTTATTCTAACACCTCCCGTATAATTAATAAACTAAGGAAAATGACCTACAAGAAAGTCATATTTTTTATTGTGTTATTAGCGGCATTTTTAGGCATAATGTGAGGATAAATGCAATTGTATCTGACATTATTTTTAAATCGCCGCCTTTAAAGAGAGCCCCTGGCTTTAAAGTCGCGTGAACCGCGTGAAAAACAAAAATCCCGCCTTTTGAGCGGGATTTTTCATTGGGGGGATATTCTTTTATTTCATTTGTGATAAAGCATAGTCTAAGCGCTTCATGATCTCTTCTTTGCCTAATAATGCCAGCATATCAAATAGCTGAGGTCC
>CAYQDP010000050.1:0-11340 GCA_964416235.1 uncultured Flavobacteriaceae bacterium
ATAGTTTCCGTTTCAAGGTGAATACATTCACGCATATTTTAGAAGGTTATAAAGTGGCAGACAAAATGAAAAATCACGGCGTGAGTGCATCCACATTTGCAGATTGGTGGGCATACAAAATGGAAGTGATGGAAGCAATTCCTTATAATGCAGCATTGCTTACTAAAATGGGAGTTAATACTTGCGTAAACAGTGATGATGCCGAAATGGGTCGCCGATTAAATCAAGAGGCAGCAAAAGCAATTAAATACGGCGGCTTATCTGAGACGGAAGCGCTGAAACTAGTGACTTTAAATCCTGCGAAAGCACTCCGCATCGACGATAAAGTTGGAAGCGTACAGGTTGGAAAAGTTGCGGATTTAGTTTTATGGAGTGATAATCCTTTGAGTATATACGCTAAGGCCGATAAAACTATTATTGATGGTCAAATTTATTTTGATCGTGAAGAAGATGCAAAACTAAGAGAGGAAATTAAAAAAGAAAAAGCGCGCTTGGTGAGCAAACTTATTGCGGAAAAACAAAAAGGTACAAAAACAGTTAAACCATCGGGGCGCAAACAACAATTATATCACTGCGATACTATCGAAGAATAAAATGAAAAACATTAAACATATCATTGCGTTAACGGTTGTTGTTTTACAACTTGGCGCACAGACTAAAAACAAAATTCTTTTGATAAACGGCATTGCCCATATTGGCAATGGAACCGTTATTGAAAATAGTTATATTGGTATTGCAGATGGAAAAATTAATCTTGTTGCAGATGCCAAAACTTCGAAGGTTGAGCAGTCTGCTTACGACACTATCATTAATATTGAAGGCAAGCATGTTTATCCGGCAATTATTTCGCCCAATAATATTTTAGGATTACAGGAAGCAGAAGCTATTCGTCCAACAAGTGACTACAGCGAAGTTGGAGGAATTAATCCAAACGTAAGAAGTTTAGTCGCATACAACACCGATAGCAAAATTTTACCAACTGTAAAAACAAACGGTGTACTTTATACACAATGTACGCCGCGTAATGGACTTATCTGCGGTTCTTCTTCCATTCTTGCAACAGAAGGATGGAATTGGGAAGACGCAGTGTTGAAGGCAGATGATGGTATTCATGTTAATTTTCCAAAGTCAATTCAAAAGCAAGGTTGGTGGGCTGAACCGGAACCAAGCAATAAGAATTCAAAATTTGACGAAGAATTACGTGTGCTTACAAAATTCTTTGAAGACGCTGCAGCTTATTGTAAGAGCACAGATTTAAAGGAACAAAATTTGCGTTTTGAGGCCATGCGTTGTGTGTTTAATGGCAAATGTAATCTCTACCTTAATACCAATACCGCGAAAGATATCATGATGGCAGTAAATTTTGCCAAGAAATTTGGTGTAACAAAACCGGTTATTGTTGGTGGGAAAGAAAGCTGGAAGATTACAAGTTTTTTAAAATCAAACAACATTCCCGTTATATTAAATCGCTTACATGATTTACCCGATCATGCGGAAGATGATGTTGACATCACATTTAAAACCCCCGCTTTACTTCAAAAGGATAGCGTTTTATTTTGCTTACAATTTGAGGGTGACATGGAAGCCATGCAAAGTCGCAACTTACCATTTTTAGCAGGAACTGCGGTAACTTACGGTTTAACGAAAGAACAGGCGCTTCAAAGTATTTCATTCAACACGGCTAAAATATTAGGCGTTGAAACATTAATAGGTAGCCTGGAAGTAAATAAAGTTGCTTCAATTGTTGTTTCTGAAGGAGATTTATTGGATATGAAAAGTAATAAGGTTGAATTAGCTTACATAAAAGGCAAGTCTGTTAATTTATATAATGAACAACAAATGTTGTATCAGAAATATAAAACCAAATACGGCTTAAAATAGCCGTTTAAAAAGCTTTTGCCTCATTTAATACTATTTAACAGCATCTGCGCAATAAAAGTGACTACATTGTGTTGTCATTATTATGAGTACCCAAAAACAAATTACGCGAACAGCAGAAGTTAGTCTTGATTCAAGAGGTTTCCTTCGGTTTAAAATCATTGAGGGCTCTGTCATTGATGAAGAAGATGCATTGGATAATCTACTGGTAATAAAAAACATTACAGACAATAAAAAAATGCTAAAGTTAATTGACTTGAGAGGCAGTTGGAAAATGACTAAAAAAGCCAGGGAAGTTTCTGAAAAAAACGTATCACCAAAAAACACTATTGCACGCGCTTATATCATTGATAACTTGTTGACTAAACTTCTTTTTAAGTTTTTTAAATCATTTAGCAGCAATGCTTGTCCGCAAGAGTTTTTCACGCGCGAAATGGAAGCTGTAGAATGGCTTCTAAACCAAAAATAAAATGCATTTGATTTCAATAAAAAAGCCTCTTCGATTGAAGAGGCTTTTTACATTATGAAAAATTAGTATTAATCAACAATGATTTTTTGTGTATGCTTTTCAGCCCCAACAGTAATGTTTACGAAATAAACACCTTTTTGTAAGTCTGATAAATCTAAAGTTAAAGTTTCACCTGTAGTAGCAGAAGAAGCTTTAGTAGTACGAACTACTTGACCTAACATGTTCACCACGTTAATGTCGCAACCTTGTTTAGCAACAGGTAAATTAATTTTTACTTTTCCTGAAGTTGGGTTTGGATAAACCTCAAATGCACGAGGAGCATTCGCCACTTCATTAACTCCTAATGGAGCACCGCTATATTTGAAAATTCCACCTGCACCAACGTTGTCAGCAAAACTTCCTGCCCAAGCAGTAGTATTATTAACGAAGTCTAAGTTTAAGTATTGGATGTTAGAACCTCCCCAGCTGTTCCATGTAGCACCATGGTCAGTAGAGTAAGAAATTAACTGGTTTCCAGTACCTGCACCTGCAGATGCAAACCAGCTTGTTCCTGTGATAGCAACGATATCATTTAATCCCATGTTAGGATCTAATGGAGTAACTTGAGTCCAAGTAGCACCACCGTCAGTAGTTCTATATAAACCTAAAACCGGAGAAGTAGTAGTTCCTGAATAAGCATAAGCTAAACCATTGTTTGCATCAGTAAACGCTAATTCATTAACACCAACAACTGCACCTGTAATAGTACCAACAGACCAGTTTAAACCTCCGTCAGTTGAACGGTAAACACGGCCTGTGTTAGTTCCGAACCAAATATTGCTGGTTCCTTGTTTTGTATATACGTTAACTAAACCATATTCTGAACCACTTGATGGGTTTGGAATGTTTGCACCCGGAACTTTAGTCCAGCTTGTACCACCATCTGTAGTACGCCAAATTTCAAACTCACCACCAACAGGATCTCCCATTGTAATACCTACTGAAGGCGTAACGAAACAAACAATATTCGTAAATGCTGCTGCGTTTGTATAAGCACCTGCAGGTGTCATGTTCGTCCAGGTTGTTCCGCCATTTGTAGTTTGGTGAATCGCACCCTTATTTTGTCCTGCTTTCAAATATGCAGAAACCCAAGCTGTATTTGCATCAATTGCATCTAAGTTTGCCATTACATAAGTATTGGTATCAGCATAAACGTTTCCGCCAGCCCATGTTGTACCACCATTAGTTGTGCGAGAAAACCAGTTATAGTTTTCGTTTGGTGCAACACCATTGTAACCAATAGCCCATACATCGTTTGCGCTAACTGCATCTAAAAAACGAACACCCGCATATGGAGTAGTTCCGTTGAAATTACCGGTTTGGATAATGTTCCAAAACGGACTTGGAGTAGCTTGTGCAAAGGCTCCAACAGATAAAGCCGCTGCTGCTAAAGAAAGTAAAGTTTTTTTCATGTTTTATTATTTTTATTTACGCTAAGATACGCATTTTAATGCAATTAAAAACAAAATTTAAACCTCAAAACAGACTTAAAATGCTGATTTATGATTAAATTTGCCGAAATTTTTAAAATGGTAAATACAGATATAGCTATCATTGGAGCAGGACCCGTAGGTTTATTTGCAATTTTTGAATGCGGATTACTAAAAATGCGCTGTCACTTAATTGATTACTTACCCCAACCGGGCGGACAACTATCTGAAATTTATCCTAAAAAACCCATCTATGATATTCCGGGATATCCCACTGTTTTAGCACAGGAATTAGTAGACAATTTAATGAAGCAAGCTGAGCCGTTTAAACCCACTTTTACTCTAGGCGAACGTATTGAAAAATTAGAAAAACGCGGCGAACGTGACTTTTTACTGGAAACAAATTTAGGGACTCAAATTCAGGCAAAATGTGTTGTAATTGCTGGAGGTTTAGGTTGCTTTGAGCCTCGTAAGCCGGAAGTAAGCGGCTTAGAGAATTTTGAAAATGGAAAAGGGGTTAATTATATGATTTTGGACCCCGAGAAATACAGAGGAAAAAAGATGGTATTGGCCGGTGGCGGAGACAGTGCTTTAGACTGGACAATTTTTTTAGCTGATGTTGCCGAAAAAGTAACTTTAGTACATAGAAGCGAATCATTTAGAGGCGCGCCCGATAGCGTGAATAAAGTGATGAAATTAGCAGAAGAAGGAAGAATTAATTTATTGCTTAACACGAATCTTAACTCGGTAAAAGGCAATGGCCACTTGGAATCTGTTACAGTTGTGAATGCAAAATCGAACGAAACTCAGGAAATTTCTACCGATTATTTAATCCCTTTATTCGGCCTTTCACCAAAACTTGGGCCAATCGAAAACTGGGGCTTAAATATTGACAAAAATGCCATTGAGGTTAATACCGACGACTACAGTACGAATATTGAAGGTGTTTATGCCATTGGCGACATCAACACCTACAAGAATAAATTAAAACTTATTTTATGCGGGTTTCATGAGGCTGCTTTAATGAGTCACAGTGCTTATAAATATATCAATCCAGGTGTAAAATACACTATGAAATATACAACTGTAAATGGTGTAAACACCTTCTAAATCCTTTCACAATTATTGTACAATTATATTTCCTGCTTACAGGGAAATTGTTACTTTTGGTAAAAATTTTACGTGGCCAAAAACACTAAATATATTGCCGGTACCTGGTTGTTTATCTGGCTTCCCTTTCTCCTCATATTATTAATTGTTTCGTTAGTAGCAAATGAGGTTTTGGGCGATTTGCCAAGTGTTGAAGAGCTTCAAAACCCAAAGAGCAATCTGGCAACCGTTATATATAGTTCCGACGGAAAAGAATTGGGGAAATATTACAACGAAAATCGTGTTAACGTAACATTTAAAGATTTAGACAAAGATCTTGTTGAAGCACTCATTGCCACTGAAGACGCCCGTTTCTACGAACACAATGGGGTTGACGTTAAAGCTTTGTTTCGTTCTGCTTCTGGTGTGTTTACCGGTGGGTCTAAAGGTGGAGGAAGCACTATCACACAGCAGCTGGCTAAAATGATGTTCCCTAGGGAAAAGCTGAGTAAAATCCAGCTTATTAGTCGTAAAATGAAAGAATGGGTAATTGCCACGCGTCTCGAAAAAAATTATACCAAAGAGGAAATCATGGCCATGTACCTCAACAAATTCGATTTTTTAAATTTAGCTGTAGGGATAAAATCAGCGGCGAAAATCTATTTCAATACCAGTCCAGATAGCCTACGAATCGAACAAGCTGCCATGTTAGTTGGTATGGCACAAAATCCATCACTTTATAATCCGGTGCGCTTCGAAGAAAAAACTAAGCACCGTCGAAATATTGTGTTAAGCCAAATGCTTAAATACGGTTACATTAATCAAGTGCAGTTTGATTCATTAAAAGTAAAACCTCTAGGGCTAAGTTTCCATCCCGAAGATCATAACGAGGGGCCCGCTCCTTATTTTCGAGAGTATTTACGTGAGAATTTCTTAAAGCAATGGTGTGAAACACATATCAACCCAGAAACAAAAAAACCTTACAATATCTATAAAGACGGCTTAAGGATTTATACCACCATTGATTCGCGCATGCAGCAATACGCTGAAGAAGCAGTAGCTGAACACATGCTCGAATTACAAAAAGCATTTATAAAAGATTGTAAGCAAAAACGTAATGCTCCATTCGCCTATAACGTAAAAAAGGAAGAAATTCAGGCAATCATGACCTCTTCTATGAAACGGAGCGATCGCTATCGTGAATTAAAACAACAGGGATTAAGCAAAGAGCAGATTGAAAAAAATTTCAATACTCCTGCAAAGATGACTGTTTGGAGTATCAGAGGGGAAATTGATACTACCATGACACCAATGGATAGCATCCGTTATTACAAAGGCTTTTTACAAACAGGTTTCATGGCTGTTGACCCACAAACCGGACAAGTACGTGCATGGGTTGGCGGAATAAATCATAAACATTTCAAATACGATCACGTAAAAGTTGGTAAACGACAAGTTGGCTCAACGTTCAAGCCTTTTGTTTATGCCATGGCTATTCAGGAAGGTTATTCGCCCTGCTATCAAATGCCTTGCGTAAAAACTTGTGTAACGACTGAAGATGGTAAAGAATGGTGTCCTGACAACTCATTCAACGCACGTCAAAAAGCGAAGTGGGAAAATCGATTACTCACCTTAAAACAAGCTCTGGCTCTATCAGTGAATTACATCAGTGCGGCACTCATGAAAAAATTTGGTCCGTATGCCGTAGTTAATTTAGCAAAGAGAATGGGGATTACATCTCACTTAGATCCTGTTCCATCTCTGTGTTTAGGCACTGCAGATATTTCTGTGTTTGAAATGGTGGGCGCCATCGCCACATTTCCAAATCAAGGAACTTTTGTGCAACCCACATTCATTACTCGTATAGAAGATAAAAACGGAAAGGTATTGGAAGAATTCATGCCTACAACTGACGAAGTGTTTAGTCCGGAAAAAGCTTATGTTATGTGTCAACTCATGAAAGGCGTTGTACAACACGGTACAGGTATGGGATTAGCCAAATACAAATTAGGAGCGCAGATTGCGGGTAAAACAGGGACCACGCAAAATAACTCTGACGGTTGGTTCATAGGATATACTCCCGATTTAGCTGCCGGATGTTGGGTGGGGGCTGAAGACCGTAGTGTGCATTTCAATAGTACAGATGTTGGACAAGGAGCAACCATGGCGATGCCGATATGGGGTAAATTTTTTCAGAAAGCATTTAACGATAAAACTCTTAAATTAAGCAAAGGTGATTTCGTAAAACCTGATAATCTCGGAGACATTGAACTTGATTGCGCTAAGTATGAACTGGAAACTATTCCCGGTGAAGATTTTGAAGAGGGAGGGTTTTAATATAAACTAATAATATTTTTGTAATACTTAAGATATGATAAACAAAGTAGTAAAAAACGCTGATGAAGCCATTAAAGACATACAAGACAACATGACTTTGTTGTTGGGTGGTTTTGGTTTATGTGGCATACCTGAAAATTGTATTTCCGCACTTGTAAAAAAAGGAGTGAAGGGATTAACCTGTGTAAGCAACAATGCCGGAGTTGATGATTTTGGACTAGGATTATTGTTGCAAACTCGTCAGGTGAAGAAAATGATTTCTTCATACGTTGGTGAAAACGATGAGTTCGAGCGTCAAATGTTGAGTGGAGAATTAGAAGTTGAATTGATTCCACAAGGCACATTAGCTACACGTTGTTTAGCGGCAGGATACGGAATGCCTGCCATTTTTACACCTGCAGGTGTTGGAACAGAAGTTGCGATTGGCAAAGAGGTGCGTAAATTTAAATTTAATGGTGTTGAAAAGGATTATTTGATGGAGTATGCATTTGATGCCGATTTTGCTATTGTAAAAGCATGGAAAGGTGATACCGCAGGTAACTTAATTTACCGTTCAACGGCAAGAAATTTCAATCCAATGATGGCAATGGCCGGAAAAATTACCATTGCGGAGGTAGAAGAGTTGGTACCTGTTGGAGAATTGGATCCGGATCAAATACACACACCGGGAATTTATGTGCAACGTATTTTCAAAGGTGAGAATTATGAAAAACGCATTGAACAAAGAACGGTAAGAAAGAAATCTTAATAAAATATTGAAGCATGTTAGATAAAAACGGAATAGCAAAACGCATTGCACGCGAGGTAAAAGACGGAATGTATGTTAACCTTGGTATTGGCATTCCTACTTTAGTAGCGAACTACATCCCGCAAGGAATTAATGTTGAATTACAATCTGAAAACGGAATTTTAGGCATGGGTCCATTCCCCTTCGAAGGAGAAGAAGATGCCGATTTAATTAATGCCGGAAAGCAAACAGTTACACTTTTACCTGGAGCTGTTATCTTCGATAGCGCCATGAGTTTTGGAATGATTCGCGCACAAAAAGTTGATCTTACCATTTTAGGCGCTATGGAAGTAAGCGAGAGTGGAGATATTGCCAACTGGAAAATTCCAGGTAAAATGGTAAAAGGAATGGGTGGCGCTATGGATCTTGTTGCCTCTGCAAAAAACATCATTGTAGCCATGCAGCAAGTAAACAAAGCAGGCCAATCGAAATTATTACCTAAATGCGATTTGCCTTTAACAGGCATTAATTGCATTAAAAAAGTGGTAACCGAGCTTGGTGTTTACGACATTCTTCCTGAAGGAGGATTTAAATTATTGGAGCGTGCTCCAGGAGTAAGTGTTGAACAAATCAAAGCCGCTACTGCCGGTAAGCTAATTATTGAAGGTGAAATTCCAGAAATGGTCATTTAAACCACACAATTTATATCTATAATTTACGTTATTAAAGGATTATAATGAAACATATTTTTATTTCCTTCGCGTTAGTGGCACTACTAACTTCCTGTGTTCAACAAGATGAAAACGTGCAAACTTTCTCATATCCATTATCCTTCGATTTTGACAATGGAGTAACAAATACCTCATCATATGTATTTCGCGATGATGCTCATTCGGGTCGAGTAATTAGTCGAGCTGATTCTGGGGTGAATTTTGGCTTTTCGTACATATATGCTGTTCCTGATTCATTAATTGGGCGGAATCTGACCCTTGATATAGATGCCTGGGTTAGAACAGGAGATTTAAATAATAATTGTGAATTAATTGTTTCAGCCTATACTGGCGACAGCTTGTTATTATGGCAGGGGTGCGGAGTGAAAAGCTTTCTTAAAGCTCCAAACCAATGGACAAACATTCGTAGTTCTGTAGGTATTTCGCCAGCATTAACAGGAAATGCAGGTGTCAAAATTAAAGTTCTTGCTCATAATGTGGATGCAAAATCCTTTTTTGATGTTGATGATCTAAACATAAATTTAAGGGAGGAACTATAATTGAAAATTGCTGTAATTGGGGCAGGACCCGCAGGCATGACAGCCGGGTATGAACTTGCCAAGAATATAAAAGATGTTGATGTATATGAAGCCGGCTCTTCAGTTGGCGGAATGGCGAAAACAATTGAACTATGGAATCAAAAGGTAGATATTGGTCCGCACCGATTTTTTAGTAACGATACCCGAGTTAATGAATTGTGGTTAGAGGTAGTAGGTAATGATTATGAAATGGTAGACCGTCTTACGAGAATTTATTACAACAAAAAGTTTTTTCATTACCCTATCAAAGCTTTTAATGCACTTTCGAATATGGGTGTTTTTAAAGCCGCATCATGTATGGTATATTATGGAGTAGAAAAAATTTCTCCGACCAAAGATATCAGTACATTCGAAGGATGGGTAACGAACCGCTTCGGAAAAAAACTATATCAAATATTCTTTAAAACCTATACTGAAAAGCTATGGGGAATTCCTTGCGACGTGTTAGATGCAGATTTTGCAGCCCAGCGTATTAAAAAATTTAGTTTAGGTGAAGCCATAAAAACAGCGTTATTTGGTAATAGCGGAAAACACAAAACATTAGTTGATCAATTTGCGTATCCTCATGGGGGCACAGGAGTTGTATATGAGCGTATGGCTCAATTTGTGAAAGATAAAGGTGGCAATGTGTTTTTAAATACACCGGTAAAAAAAGTTATTACAAAAAACGGAAAGGCCTGCGCACTTGAATTAGAAGACGGTACAGTTAAAGAATACGACCATATTATTTCTTCGATGCCATTGTCCTTAATGGTTACCCGCCTTCCAGAGGTGCCTGAGAATATAAAAGCTGCGGCACAAGATTTAAAATTCAGAAATACAATTATAGTGTATTTAAATGTACAAGCTAAAAAATTATTTCCAGACAATTGGTTGTATGTTCATAGCGCTGATTTACAAATGGGCAGATTAACTAATTTCAGAAATTGGGTTCCACAATTATACGGAAAGGAAGAAAGTACAATTTGTGCCCTCGAATATTGGTGTTACGATGAAGACGATTTTTGGAATAAAAGCGACAAAGAATTAATTGAACTTGGAAAAAAAGAATTAAGAAAAACCGGATTAATTGGTAACGCTGAAATAAGTGCCGGATTTGTGTATAAAATTCATAGATGCTACCCAGTGTATTCAACAGGCTATAAAGAAAGATTAAAGCCAGTTGAAGACTATTTGAGCAGTATAAAAAATTTGCATGTTATCGGCCGTTATGGCGCTTTTAAATACAATAATCAAGATCACAGTATCCTAATGGGTCGTTTAGCCGCCGAAAATATAATGAAAGGAACTAATCACAATTTATGGGAAATAAATACTGATTATGATAATTATCAAGAGTCTTCCGTAATTACCAAAACCGGGTTACAAAAAAACAATGTTTGATAGCTATTTCTCAAATAGCCAACAATCTCAGCTTGCATTTACATTTGTGATTATAATCACCAGTGTTCTTCTTTTTGAATTCTATAAAAAAAATAATGCGCCGATAATACTATTACTCTTAGGTTTTGTCTCGCTAAAGTTATTTTATATTCTCCTAGATCCTTTTGTTCATACATGGGATGAGCAAGTACATGCAGTCGTGGCAAAAAGTTTAATGACGAACCCTCTAAAACCTACATTAATGCCCGATATCTTTCCATATAACATTGGTAATTGGACGGCCAATCATATTTGGTTACATAAACAGCCTATGTTCTTGTGGCTAATAGCAGTTTCTTATAAAATATTTGGTGTTAATTTATTTGCCCTTCGTTTACCTTCTCTTGTATTTTCTGTTTTCACTTTATTCTCAATTTATAGAATGGGGATACTACAATTTAACAAGAGCATTGCTTTTTATGCAGTTTTAATTTTTGGCTCACTTTACTATTTGAACGAATTAATAACAGGATATTTTCCAACCGACCATAATGACACGGCTTTCTTGTGCTTTGTTACAGCCAGTATGTGGGGTCTTAGTGAACACATTAATAATCCAGAATCCTTAAAGTGGAAAATATTAATTGGAGTTTTCGCAGGTATGGCAATATTAACAAAATATCTTACAGGACTTTTTGTT